>JAUXWL010000225.1 GCA_030680155.1 Anaerolineales bacterium | reverse complement strand
ACAGGCAAGATCGAGAATTTTGAGGTGCTCTTCTTTACCAGCCGACTGCTGAGAAAAGAACTATTCTCCCTGCCTGTCATTGCAGATTTGCGCCAGGTTACGGCTGCGTAAAAAGACCTCTGCCGAGAAAATCCTCTGGCAAGAATTGCGCGCGAATAAGTTGGGAGTCCATTTTAGGAGACAGCAGATTATCGCAGGCTTCATCGTTGACTTTTACTGTCACAAGGCGGCGTTGGTCATTGAAGTGGATGGAGATATCCATGATCTACAGCAGGAAGAAGATGCGAGACGGGAAAAGGTTTTGAAACAGATGGGGCTGCGGATTGCCGTTTTAGGGCTTTGGGAATGAAGAGGTTATGAAGAACTTGTCCGCTGTGGTGGGGAAGATACACGACGCCGTTTAAATGCAAAATTCGGAAGTCTTGGAGACTTCCGAATTCGTTGTTAAGCAAGTTCAACCTTCAACTTCTTCCCCAATGCGGATGCGGCGCGTTCCAAAGTAAATAAAGTAATCGAAGCGTTATCGGGGTCAAGCAAACGCTCCAATGCGGCTCGGCTGGTCTTCATGCGGCTTGCCATTTCGGTCTTGGTCAGTTTCTTGAGTTTCATCTCCTGCTCAATCTGAAATGCAATCACGCGCTTGATCGCTGCGGCTTGTACCTGTTCCAAAAGATTTTCTTCTTTCAGGAAATCATCAAATTTGCTGCCAATGTGTTTTTTGTTCATAGTTTAATCCTTCTCTAAATTATTCAATCTACGACGCGCAGTATCCAATTCATTCGGCGGCGTTTTCTGGGATTTCTTCACAAATTCATGCAAGAGGATCATCACCGCACCTTTGACAGTGAATAGGACTCTTGCAATCCCTGTGCTGATGTTGGAACGCACCTCCCAAAGTCCACGCTCCATTTTGCGAATCAAAGGCATTCCCAATGGCCAGCCATATTGCGTGGTCTTGATGTCTTCGCCGATAGTTCTGCGATCTTCGCGTGGCAGACCTTTGAGCCATTCACGCACAGGTTCATTCCCTGCTTCGGATTTGTAGAAAACTACATCGAGGATTGGTTCGTTATCGTCATCATCGCTCATGGAATGCAGTGTACCATAATTGATACATACGTCAAGATGGGGTTGGGAAAGAGAATAGGGACGAGATGAGGATGGGATGGGACCTATCCCCCCGCCCGCCTCGACAGGCTCAGCGCGGCGCTTCCCAAATCCCGCTTCAGGGACGATGTGGGAAGGGGGCTGGTCGCGTGATGGCTGTGGTGATTTTCCATGGCAAAGCAACATTTGTTTCATGTGGTATTAGCTTCTCCCCCTTGGGGGACATCGTACCCGAGCGGAGCGAGTGATAGACAGGAGAGGGTTCATCGTTGACTTTTACTGTCACAAGGCGGCGTTGGTTGTTGAAGCGGATGGAGACATCCATGATTTACAGCAGGAAGAAGATGCGAGGCGGGAGAAGGTTTTAAGTGAGATGGGGCTGCGGGTGGTCTGCTTTGGGAATGAAGAGGTTTTGAGGAATTTGTCCGCTATTTTGGGGAAGATACGCGAGATCATCTCTGGATAGAACTGAAAATCGTGTATCATTGGTGACAGGAGATTTAATTATGACAAACCAAGAACTCCTCAATCGAATTACCATCAATCCAAACATGGCGTTTGGGAAACCCACCATTCGCGGACTGCGATATTCCGTTGAATGGTTGTTGGAAACGCTTAGCTCAGGAATGACAAACGAAGAAATCCTTGCAGATTACGAAGACCTTGAACGCGCAGACATTCAGGCTGTTCTGCTTTACGCAGCGCGGCTGAGTCAAGTCAAGCGGATGAGTCTGGTAATCGCATGAAATTTCTGATTGACGCCAATTTGCCGCGCCGCCTGGTCCGTATTTTTCAAGAGCGCGGTCATGACGCTGTCCACACATTGGATTTACCCGAAGGCAACTCAACAGCGGATGCTGCGCTTTTGGATTATGCGGATGAAAATAACTGCGCCGTTACAACCAAAGATTCTGATTTCAGTACATCCTTCTGGCTGCAAGACCGTCCCAACAAGCTATTGCTCATTTCCACAGGCAACATAAGAAATGCCGAATTAGAAACTCTGTTGATCACAAATTTCGATCAATTGATTGCGGCGCTGACGGAGAATCGATATGTTGAGCTGACGAAAGAGCATGTTATCGTACACACATAGTTTTCCACCATCCCGCTGAAAAAATTCTTTGGCAGGAATTGCGCGCAAATAAGTTGGGAGTCCATTTCAGGAGGCAACAGGTCATTGCGGGACTGCGTCTTTGACTTTTACTGTCATAAGGCTGCGTTGGTTCTTGAAATAGATGGGGACATTCATGATTTAGAGAGCGTTTCTTAAGTCAGACCCTAAAGGTTTTCGCTGCAAAACAGAACCATCATTTGCAAAAAAGCGCCCACAAAACGGCGTTTTCGTAACCGTGGGAAACCTTTAGGGTCTTTGCCTACGAGTTAAGAAACAGTC
>JAUXWL010000183.1 GCA_030680155.1 Anaerolineales bacterium | reverse complement strand
CTCGGCGAAAAAGTGATGACCCGTGCCACCACACACTCGGCAGGTCCCTACGACATCGAACATGTGCGCGCAGATTGTTATGCCATGTACACGAACAATCCGCCCGCAGGCGCGTTCCGTGGATTTGGTGTTACCCAGTCTGCGTTTGCAGTCGAGTCCATGATGGATATGCTCGCTGAAAAATTAAATGTTGATCCCGTTGAACTGCGCCGCATGAACGCGCTGCACGTTGGAAGCATCACCAACACGGGACAGGAATTACGCGAGTCGGTTGGACTGATGGAATGTATGGATAAGGTGTCAAGCGCCATGCGTCAGGTGTCGGGGTTGTCACAGGAAGAATTGTTCAAACCGCGAGTTGTTCCCTCATCCCCAGCCCTTCTCCCGAAGGGAGAAGGGAGCGAGTCCCCCTCTCCCTCTGGGAGAGGGGTTAGGGGTGAGGGACATCTCGTGCGAGCCTGGGGCTTTGCCGCCGCTTACAAGAACACAGGTCTTGGCGGCGGCGCGCCGGACATCTCTGGCGCAGACGTGGAACTCTACGAAGATGGCACGTTCCAGGTGCGTAGTTCTGCCGCTGAATTGGGTCAGGGTCTCGTCACCGTTATGCGTATGGTTGTTTCTGAAGAGATGTCCGTTGCGCCTGATCGAGTCCGCGTGCTCGTCATGGACACTGACCTGACGCCCAACGGCGGACCCACGACTGCCTCCCGACAAACATTCGTCACAGGCAATGCCTCCCGCCATGCCGCCAGGACTCTGCGTGATGAGATCACCGCTGTGATGGCCGAAAAATATGATGTGCGTCCCGAACAGATTCGCTTTGAAGATGGCATTGTCCATGTCAACGGACGTGCGCTGACGTACTCGGAAATTTACAAGGAAATCAAGGAAATGAACGCGCTTGGAAAGCAGCCGAAGGTCCGCTATGAATATGAAGCGCCCAAAACCCAGCCCCTCGGCACAGGCGGTGACATGCACTTTGCCTTCTCCTACGGCGTGCAGGCGGCTGAAGTGGAAGTCAACAAAATTACGGGCGAAGTGCGCGTGCTGAAGGTCATCTCGGCCAACGATGTGGGCATGGCGGTCAATCCGCTTGGCTTGCAGGGACAGGTCGAAGGCGGCGTGATGATGGGCCTTGGCAACTGCCTCACCGAAGAATTTCTGATGGACAATGGTAACGTGGTCACAGACCAACTCGCGCGTTATCGCGTGCCTGGCATTATGCTCACACCTGAGATCACAGCCATTATCGTTGAGCATCCGGCTGCTGAGGGTCCCTACGGCGCAAAAGGCGTGGGCGAGATATGCAGTATCCCCACCACGCCCGCGATCACGAACGCGATCTATAACGCTGTCGGCGTAAGGATCGATAGGACGCCTGTGGATCAGGAGATGATTGCGAGGGAGATTTGGGAAAGAAACGGCGCATAAAATCGCTGAACCCGCGCACCTTAGACGTGACCGAAAAATTACTTTTCGGTTTTACGGAATTGCGCGTGCGGGATGATGGTGTAATTCCAGCGTGGCAGAACGCGATGCGGTTTGAGATTGATAAACGCCTTTTGTTCATTGGTAATATGGTTGCCAGTTTCATACTCAGTACTTTACGAGAGCGCGTAATTGGAGGTCTCTATAATGCCCACGGTCATATCATGCCCGTAGGGTACAAATTGCGCTTTCCCTCTTCTGAAAAAGCGCAATTTGTGACCGCGTTGGGTATACCGCCAGATTTGCGCTACACCTGCTCTTGACGACTGAAATGTTTGATTCATTTTTCTCCGTGAATATGGACGCAGAAATTCTGGAGAAGACGCAATTTTCCGCTTATCTCATTTCTCCATCACGCCGCAGGTGGAGTGCAAACATCTGCGAAATTACATTCATCAACCAACTCGTGATGAATGGCATAAATCTGCATATATCCTACCCTCATGTTAAATAACTCCTTAGTAAATCGAAATACTCTCATTCATTGCTAAAGAAAACCATTGTAAAACTCACTAGCCCCATCCGTCTTTTGATAATACAGTTAGAACATTCATTATCAGTACTTCACGAAAGCGCGTAATTGGCGGTCTCTACCGCCAGATTTGCGCTAGAGAGCGCAAACTTCGCGAGGTTTTCGTGATCTATTGATTATCAAAAGCGGTTGGTCAATGCATATCTACTGTCTCGGTCTCAATCACAACACCACTCCCCTCGAACTTCGTGAGCAATTGTCGCTCAGCGAAGACGCGATCCGTTCCGCGCTAGCCCGCCTGGCATGTGGACATCTCGCCACATCCATCGCGGAACTGGTCATCATCTCCACCTGTAACCGCACCGAACTCTATGCCGCCTCCAGTCAATCGTCAATTGCCGAACTGGAGGCTTTTTTGTCGGATGCATGCGGTGTACCCGCGAAGCAGTTTCACGTCCATGCTTACCGATATGAAGACCTTGATGTCGCCCACCACCTCTTTAAGGTTGCCGCAGGGCTTGACTCGCTCGTCATTGGCGAGCCGCAGATCTTGGGGCAGATCGTCCGCTCGTTGGAACTCTCACGCGGACAGAACATGGCAGGACCCGTGTTGAACCGCCTGTTCCAATCTGCCATCCACGCAGGCAAACGCGCCCGCACCGAAACGGGCATCAGCCGCAACCCTGCTTCGGTGTCGTCACTCGCCGCGTCGCTGGCGGAACGAGTCGTTCATCCAATTGCCGAAGCGCAGGTGGTCATTCTTGGTGCAGGCGAAATGGCTGAACTTGCCGTTGAAGCTCTACGCAAGCGTGGCGCGAATCGAATTTTGGTCGTTAATCGCACCCTGGAACGCGCTCACGCCATCGCCGACAAATGGGACGCGCAAATCACAACCTTTGAAAACCTTGAATCTGCGCTGGTTTCCGCCGATATTCTAATCTCATCCACAGGCGCACCGCATACGATCCTGTCAGCCGAAATGGTCAAACACGCCATGCAGGCGCGCGCACAACGCCCACTCGTGCTGATCGACATCGCCGTGCCGCGCGATATTGACCCCGATGCGGCGAACATCCCCCACGTCAAACTGTATGACATCGACAACCTAAATGAAAAACTTGAAGGCGCGCTCGCCGAACGCATGGCAGAAGTGCCGCAGGTCAAGTCCATTCTTGATGAAGAAATTTCAGAATTCGCAGAGTACATGAAATCACTGGAGATGATTCCCGTCATCTCCGATATTCGCCAGCAAGCTGAAAGCATCCGCAAAGAGATGCTCGAAAAAACATTGCGCCGCCTGCCCGACCTGACCGAAGCCGAACGCACCCGCATCGAAGCCATGACTCAGGCGCTGGTCAAACAAATTTTGCACGCACCCACCAACCGCCTGCGCGCTGAGGCGGGATCATCCCGCGCACCCGAATATGCGGCAGTCGCGCGCACGCTCTTCAACTTGTCTGATGAGAAATCGCGTCCCACCTCCCTCGCCGCTGACTAGCAGACTATAAGACTATCCAACTATGAGACTAACCTTCGCCACCCGCCCCTCCGCCCTCGCCCGCTGGCAGACCCAATGGGCGATCAACGCCCTGCAAAATATTCATCCCAATCTTGAATGTGAAGAAAAAGTCATTACCACGCAAGGCGACAAAATTCTCGACAAGCCCCTGCCCGAAATCGGCGGCAAAGGACTCTTCACCCAGGAACTCGAATCTGAATTATTGAATGGCTCCATCCATTGCGCGGTTCATTCGCTCAAAGACCTGCCCGTTGAAAATCCTGCTGGATTAATTGTTGGATGCATCCCCGCCCGCGCAGAAGTACGTGACGCGCTGATTTCCAAAAACGAATATACCGTTGCCACCCTCCCCAACAACGCCTCCGTCGGGACCTC
>JAUXWL010000175.1 GCA_030680155.1 Anaerolineales bacterium | reverse complement strand
GCGCGCGCGAGAATCCCGCTTGGCTTGTCCAGCGGATCGTTAGGCTTCTCGCTAAACCCGCGCGGATCGCGCGCGCCAATCCCGCTTGGCTTGTCCAGCGGATCGTTAGGCTTCTCGCTAAACCCGCGCGGAACGCGCGCGAGAATCCCGCTTGGCTTGTCCAGCGGATCGTTAGGCTTCTCGCTACAACCGATCTGATCGCGCGCGCCAATCCCGCTTGGCTTGTCCAGCGGATCGTTAGGCTTCTCGCTAAACCCGCGCGGATCGCGCGCGCCAATCCCGCTTGGCTTGTCCAGCGGATCGTTAGGCTTCTCGCTAAGCCTCGTCGGATTCCCAACGCTTGATATAGCTTGCAATCGCTGCCGAGCGCAAGTCGCCGAATGACCCCACATACGCACTCGCCTGCCATAACCGATTCACCCGAGCCCGAATCAATGCCATGTCGAACTTTTCTATCATCAACGCTTGAGCAGCATTCATGAGTGCGACCGCCACCGACGCTGGTAAAACCGTCGGATGCAAATCGACTGCCAGATGAACATGATCAGGTAAAATCGAGACCTTCCTAATCACTGCTTTGATCTCGGTCTGCATCGCTCGCCAGCGTTCGGCAACCATTGCCGCTGACTCTTTTGAAAATACGCCCCGTCGCCACTCAGTCGCCAGTACTAAATGATACTGTAAACGAGTCACCGCATGATCCGTTGCCAATAGGCGGTCGTTTGCATCGTGGCGGTCGTAGGTTCGGATGTACACTGGCGATTGCGGCACTGAACCGTAGCCGTGATGTTCGCCTTGGCGTTCGAGATAAGCGGCAACTTCCTCGGCAGCTGATTTTCCGGTTGTGGTTGCGAAGTAACCTCGGCCGAGCCACTGATGCTTTTCTTCGGGTGCCCCACCATAATTATTCGAAATCCATTTGCTGAGACGACCTTTGATTTTGCTCGCTGCCGATGACGCAGAATCGGAGACGGTGAGGCTAACCAGAGCTCGGCTTTCAATCTCTGTGTTGTTAAATTCGAGCAGATGAATGCCGTAAGGATCAAGTAATTCTTCGAGCGATTCTTTATCGAGCTGCTGAAGACATTGGATCGGCTTTCGTCGATGCGTGTGAAACGCAAAATAAATCCGGTTGCACCAAGCAAAAGCCAGTTCATCAGCGGAAAACGATGCGATGTTCATGTCTAAATTTTCGAAAATGGTCGAACGGATCGCAAGTAGGGGTCCGAAGCGAGAAGCCTAACGATTCGCTGGACAAGCCAAGCGGGATTTTGTCGCGCGCTCCGCGCGGTTAGCGAGAAGCCTAACGATCGGAAGGTGTCAACGACTTTGAGACAACTTTAGACGATGAATTAGTGTATTGCTTGCGGCTTCTGGGGGCCAGCCCTACGCCGTGAAGGATTTTTTAGACTATACCGCAATGGTTTTTCCATTCGTTTTTAGTCTATATTTTTCGTCGGTTGTTGGTTTTCTAACTTTAGGAGGCTTGAGTTTCTTTGCATCCGAATTGTTCGGGCAGTATCGGGCTTTCTTGCTCGAGCGGCGTTGGTAGTTGTCAGTGACCGCTGACGCTAAGCGACACCATAAGTCGTTGCCGGATTTTGGAGTTTCATTCAACGCATCGAGGCAGTCGTAGATCGCTCGCATTGTTTGAGCAAGACTCCTTTTCTTTGGCGTATACGCGGGCACCGTCGGGTTGGCGATATTATAGGACTTCTTGTTCGCGATTTGTTCGCGGACCGCCAGTAGCTCTGCAATCGCCATTGATAGAATTGACCAACTGAGTTCCGTATAGAGACGATCGACGTTACGGCATCGCAGCTTTTGTCCGTTGAGCGTTTGCTTTAGACCACGAAACTCGACTTCGATCCCCCATCGCGCTTTATAGAGTTCCAATAGGGCCGACTTCGTTATTCGTTCTGGATCTAGCACGCTCGTTAGCAAGTAAATTTCGCTGTTGCCGTCTTTCACACTCACCAGCCGTAGGGTCAACGGAGCGAACTTATTCTGCTTGTCTTTGGGCCAACACGTTACCAAGCCATCGCCATTCGTTTTCCAGTTCATGTTCTGACTGATCAGCTGGACATTGCTTCCCACTCGTACCAAAAAATCACAGCCCTTATCGCAAATCGAATTCCAGAAATCAAAACCCACAAACCCCGCATCGCCGCAAAACAAGGTGTTTTTCGGGAACTCACTGTCTGCAATCATTTCCTGAACATGCCCCCGTTCGCTAGAGTCCGATGGTCCGAGTCGCCAATTCCAGGGCAAGCGAAGTCCCATGTGCCACATCAACGTTATCCAGGCTTGTGGTGGAAGCGAAGCAGAAGCCTTCCGCTTGGCCTTTCCTTTTTTGCCAGAACCTTTGGATTGACTACCCCGACCGCTAGTCCGACAACAAAGTTCATTTTCATTAGATTCCGTTCGAGGTGCAGAGTTACGGGAACCGTCAAAGCCAATCGGGACGAAACCAGCGATTCGATAAAACTCACCGCCGACTTCTCGCATCCGACTCTGCAGTTGCAAAATCAAAAGCGGCATAATCTGATCCAAATTGTTGGTGAGAGCCAGTATGAACCCTTGGTACGTCGTCAGCGCGACACTGAAGCCAATCGATGTACAACGATTTACTGTTTCGCTGAAGCAGTCGGTGACAAATCGCTTTTCCGACCAGCAAAACAGCAATGCCATCCGGACTAGATCATTTGCTCGCCACTTGATATTGCCATGAAACGACAGATTGGAGAAGATACGCTTGTTGCCGAGAAACCAATCGACGGCTGTTTGCGAATGCTTGCGATTACATTGCCGCGAAGCGTTTCGTTTGGCCTTCTTTTTTTTCAGCGTTCGCCGAAGAGTTTTTTGGCAACGTTTGGATTGCGAGCCATTCTTGCACTTTCGAGCCATGGTCAGATTCCTTTCCG
>JAUXWL010000392.1 GCA_030680155.1 Anaerolineales bacterium | reverse complement strand
ACTCAACATTTCACCATCAATCAAGGTGATTTTGCTGTCAATTTTCGACGCAAATTCTTTTGCTTCGTTTGTGAATCCCGATGTGGTGATAAAAATTCCCTTTTTTGCCCGCTGACCTTGCAACGCGCCTGCAAATTTTTGAATTTCAGGTCGCCCAACAGGGTTTTCCCATTTTTTCGCTTGAATGTAGATTACATCCAGACCGAGACGGTCTTCGTTGATGATTCCATCAATTCCGCCATCGCCACTTTTCCCAATCGCTTTGCCTGCTTCTTTGCGAGTGCCGCCGTAACCCATTTTTACCAAAACATCAATGACGAGCCGTTCAAAAAATGCTGGCGAACAACCTTTGACGGTCTGCAAAACCTCTTCTGCCAGTGTTTGTCGCAGACTTTGATATGCAGCTTCAATGGCTTCTTCTGGCGTTTGAACATCTATTTCTCTGGGCGTGATTTCTTCTTCATCTTCTTTATCCCGCCTTGCGCGAAACTCGATAAATTCATCAAATTGACTCAAAAATTCAACAGTGATTTGTTTTGGAGCTTGCTTTAGTACATCTAATCCTCTGGGCGAAATCTGGAATCGACCCCGCCCGGTTGCGTTCAACAAACCAGCCTTGCGAAGATAGGTTGCCGCCCAACCTACACGATCATAGAATCTGGTTTTTCTTGCGCTGGGTAACATCTCTGCCAACTCAGCCTCAGTAAGTTTAAATTGTTCAGCCAGTACTTTTGTTGCTTCTTGTAACGAATGTTCTTGCTCATCAGCGGCAAGATTAAGTATCGGAAGCATCAAGGATTGGTAATCAGGTATTGTCATTTCAATCTCCCAGGTTCAAAGACGCAATGCACCTACGACAACTGCATAAACACTTCTGGTTTTTGCTCGGCAATCCGCAACAAGGCAACGGCGGGACCGCTCGGTTTGCGGCGTCCCTGCTCCCAATCCTGTACCGTCCGCAGGCTCACGCCCATCAACCCCGCGAACGCTGATTGCGACAATTTTAATTTTGTTCGAATAACACGCGGCGGCGCAGGCTCTTTCAGCGTGTGAACGCGCAATGCCTTTTTACCAGCCTTATAGGCTTTGACATCGCGAATCCCCTCGAGAATTTCCTGACCAATATCACGTTTAGACATTTTCGATTTCCTTTGCTATTTCGCGCAGGATATGAGCGGGGAGGTTTTCCACTTCGTTCTTGCTGTAAATGGTCAACAACCAGATCTCATCATCCCGTTTCTTGAAGTAATAGATCACTCGCACACCGCCGCTTTTCCCTTTGCCTGACATTGCCCAACGAACTTTTCGGACTCCGCCAGAGCCGCGAACCACCTTCCCTGCTTCTGGATACTGGAGCAAAAAACTTTGCAAACCCAAATATTCCTCTTCAGACAGGTATTTGTACAGATATTTTGTAAAAGCGGCGGCTTCGATGAACTCCATACATGGATTATACGGCAATGCCGTATGTTTTACAAGTCCCCCAATATTCATTTCTCTATGTGAATTTTTTCAAATTGATTGCTGTGAGCAAGAACCTCACGGCTCGTCCACCACGATTCCCGATTCCTGACTCCAACACCTCCGCCTGATTTCTGAAGATCGCCATGGCGGTGGTCATGCGTTTGAAGCCGAGTTTTTTGTAAAACGCTTCTTTTCCAACGGCAGCGTATAAGATGATCTTCTTGTGGTTCTTTGAGAATTCAACTACACAAACGTACGATGACCTGCTCTTGAGGGGACGTCTGGATTGGCGCTTGAGGCTATTGGAAGTACGTAATTGGAAATGAATAATTCGCTCCCTTTTTCAGCCTTGCCTTGCTTGTAATTGTTCATGCCATACTGTAATTCCCAGCCGTAGATATTTGCATAGTCAAAGTTTTTTCTAATTTCAGGTGAGTCGTCATACGTGATCAACCATGAATGTTTGCTTTTTTTCATTTCGCCGGCAAATTCGCCATGGCTGAACCCGGTGTGCAGGATGCCGTTCTTTCCGTACAATTTTGATTTCGTGGCTTTGAAGTAAGGCGGGTCGAGGAAGGTGAATACTTCTTTTCCGCCATCCTGTAATAATTCACGATAGTCCAGATGCGTAATCTTGATGCCTTCCAATAATGTGCCGAGTTTCGCCACACGTTCAATGGATGACTCTGTGAATCTCCCCTTGAAGGCCAGTTGTGAATATCCGCCCGATTCAACCACGCCGGAAAAAGTAATTCGATTCAAGATAAAAAATCGGACAGCGCGTTCAAGGTCCGATAAGGTTTCGGCCTTTGCGCTCAGAAGTTCGTTGAATAATTCCTGCCCGTTAGCTCTTATGAGTTTGATCTTCGATACTTCTTTTGCCAGGTTTTCCGAGTCGAGTTGGGCATATTTCCAAAAATAATAGAGTTCCGGGTTGAGATCATTGATCCAGATTTTTAATTTCGGGTAAGCCTGTTTCAGGTAAATAAAGAACGATCCGCCGCCGACAAACGGCTCTCTATATTCTTCGAAGCCTTTCGGCAGGAGAAGCTTCATTTGTTGTATGGCGCGGGATTTTCCGCCGGGATACCTTAAGGGGCTTTTTACGGTTGTCATTGTATGTTTGAAGAAATCTGAAATTCGAGTTTCCGGTGGTTTTCTCTGCTCTTGCAGCAAAGGCTGCTTTATTTTTGCTTGAAAATTGTATCATCGAATTTTCGTCACAAACCGTCTCGAAACCCAGGGCAGGCGGGACAGTATCCCCCATGCATTGCAGGCGGTGGACGATAGTCCGCAGCACACCCACCACGATCCATCGTCAGAGAGGAGCGATGCGCGGCGGTATAATCTTTGTATGCTTCCCGATTTGCAGATGAATGACCGCCTGCGCTTGCGCAAACCCCATCCATGCGGATCATACGAGTGGAAAGTTGTCCGCCTCGGCGCGGATATTGGGCTGGCGTGTATGGGTTGTCAGCATCGTGTCCTGCTTACGCGCCGTGAATTGATGAAACGAATGAAGTCCAACCTTTCTCAACAGGAACGTGAAAGACCAATAGACCCTAAAAGCGTATGACTTCTTTAGCGCCTTACAAGTGAAATCCTTGTACACGTGTGCCTCCCGAAGGACACACCGTACTTGCGTTCGGTGCAAGTGTCGGGACGATGTGCGGCCAGTGCAGGCAAAAAACAAGAATTTTGCCAACCACGGAGACACAGAGGCAGAGCGAAGCCTCCTGCGGACGGAGTTTTTTCTTTGTTTTTCTCAGTGTCTCCGTGACGTAGTGGTTCAAATCCTTTTTGCCGCAGGTCGGCTTGTCCGAGTTAGGGTTTACTCTCAATAACGACCTCACTGAACTTGTCCAAGGAGAATTCATGGAACTACAGCACACAGAACAGGAAATGCCCGTCGGTTCGCTGCGTATCGGTCTTTTTACGGATACCTACGCGCCGCAGGTGAATGGCGTATCCGTTTCCCTGCAAATGATCTCGGAGGGATTGAAGAAGCGTGGACACCAGGTCACCATCTTTGCGCCGCGTTTCCCCGGCTATAAAGATGACCAGCCCAGCATTGTGCGTTTGCCTTCATTGAAGTATTTGAACAACCCGCCCATTTATGTGGCGGTGTTGGGCACGCCGCGCAGCACCTGG
>JAUXWL010000161.1 GCA_030680155.1 Anaerolineales bacterium | reverse complement strand
TAACAATCTCAACGCAAAGCCGCCAAGACGCTAAGATTTTGACCTTTCCTCGACGGAATCGGCAAGAGTACCATCTGGCGCAGGGGCAATCCTAAAAAAGCCTTGCGGCGTTGCGTCTTTGCGTTAAGGTTTGGCATCTTTGCCTTCTACATAATTTTAGATTTGGAATTGCTGCATCCAGGTGTCATGAGTGTGCATGCAAACCATGTCAGGTGACTTGCTCCCTGCGCCGTACCCATTCTGGGCACTTTCCCCGGCGCAGGATTTCCCTCGCAAAACGCCGCCGAGGACGGCGGCTTGAGCGACTGCCGCTGACAACCTTTGCATGCACACTGTCATGATCGATCTTTCATCATTTCCAGAAAGATCTTTGCGATTTTGGGGTCAAAGTGTTTGCCTGACTTTTCTTCGATGTAACGGAATATCTCTTTGCGCGGCCAGGCTTTGCGGTACGGGCGGTCGGAGGAGAGCGCGTCGAACACATCCACCACCGTGAACAATCGTGCGGAGAGGGGAATTTCCTCCCCTTTCAATCCTCGCGGATACCCGCTGCCGTCCCATTTTTCGTGGTGGCAGTAGGGAATCTCCACGGCGTGTTTGAGATAGGTGATCGGCGATAGCATTTGGTAGGCGTAGATGGGATGCTGCCGCATGGTCTTTATTTCATCGAGGGTGAGTGTGCCGGGTTTAAGCAGGATGGAATCGGGAATGCCCATTTTCCCGATGTCGTGGAGTAGTGCGCCGCGTTTGAGGTTCAGTTTTTCCACATCGGTCATGCCTATTTTTTCGGCAAGCTGCAAGGTCATTTCTGTTACGCGCTGTGAGTGACCTTCCGTTTCCTTGTCGCGCAAGTCGAGCGCCAGCGACCAGCCTTCGATGGTGGCGTCATATGCCAGCGTCAGCTCGGAGTTGGAGCGCTGTAAATTGTTGAACATGTTGACGCTCTCGATGGCGATGGCTGCCTGTGTGGCGAGGGTTTCGAAGTAACTCAACCATTCTTCATCAGGTTCATGGAGGTTGTGTTTGAAAACTTCCAGCACACCTTTGACCTGTCCCTTGGAGATGAGCGGGGCGACAAAATAGGCTGTGAAATTTTCATCCATTAGCAGTGAGGAGCGGCTGAAGGATCCGTGAACCAGTTTCAGGTCGGGGTGTGAGACGATGCGCTGTTCCCGTGCGGCAAGCCCGGTGCAACCGTCTGCCAGTTTTACGCGCGACCTTTCGATGGTTCGGGTCTTGAATCCCATGCTGGCAGTATGGTCGAGAGTGTGAGTGACAGGGTTGAGCAGCAGAATGGCGGCTGCGTCCACATCCAGTTCAATCTTGACATTGGTGAGGATGATATCGAGTGTGGCGTTTAGGTTGAAATTGGTGGTGATGGCAAGGTCGATCTGGTGCAGGGCGATGAGATGCTGCAACTGCCGCCGGGTCTGCTCATGGAGCATGACACGGTGAATGGCATTGGCTGCAATATCGGCAATGGCGTTGAGCAGGCGCAGGTCGGCATCTGATATTTCCTTTTTTCTTGCGATCCATAATGCGCCGATCACTTGTTCGTTTGTAATGAGCGGCACGGTGGCAAGGCAGTTGGAATCTCCCAGAAGATCGGGGCGGTAAAAGAGCGGGTCGTTTTGTGCCTGATTATTTAGGTATGGTTTTTTATTTTCGATAACCCAGTTGCACACTCCCTTGCCGGGAGGAACGTTCAGCCCGATCATTCTTTCGCCGACGACACCCCGCCCCATTTCATCGATATATCCCCCGGTCAACGGATCGGGCAGGACCATGACAGTTCCGTCCGCTTCGAATAGCTCCAGAAGTTTATCAAAGATGATGCTGATGATCTCGGTGCGTGTGGATACCTGCCGCAATGATGCACTGACGGTGATGATGGCTTCCCGTTCCAGTTCATGGCGTTTGCGTTCGGTGATGTTACGGACGATGCCGATGATGTTGCCGTTATCCAACATTTTTCCGCTGATTTCCACGGGAAGCGCTGCGCCGCTTTTTGTGTTCAATGTGCGTTCGGTTGTGATGTTTTTCCCGGCTCGTAATTGGTCGAATTTCAGGGGTTTCTTTGCTTGAGACTCAAGGCTTGCCAGATCTCTCATGTTCAGTTGAAGAATTTCCTCGCGGGTGAATCCCAACATGGCACAGCCGCTGGGATTTACATCTATATAATTCCCATTCGAATCAGCGACAAAGATGCCATCGCTTGCCTGTTCGACCAGGGTGCGGTAGCGTTCGTCACTTTCGCGGCGGGCGATGACAGCCCGCTCCCGTGCGGTGACATCCACCATGCTGAGGACCAGCCCCGTGATGCTGCCATCCGCCTCTTTGACCGGCTGGAGGGTCCAATTCCAATAGGTGGTTCCCCTTTCCGGGTGGCTTGCGTATACAAAGGGTTTGGCGTAGACAACATACGTTTCCCCGGTTGCAAGCACGTCACGGAAAATTTTCTCATTCTCTTCATTGGGGTAAAGGGTGAAATGATTCTTGCCCACAAAATATTCAGGCGTTTGCTGGTCGCCCTCGGCGTAGGCGCGATTGACGCGGATGAAGTTAAAGTCCGTGTCCATATAGGCGATCAGGAATTCGGTCGAGGAGAAGATGCGTTCCAACAGGGCGTTGTTTTTTTGCAGCGCCTCCTCCGCCTTTTTTTGGACGGTGATATTGCGAGCCACCATCAGGGTCTGATCTTCTGTCATTGGCGAAACGGTGGCAAAAAACCACATCACCTGATCCCCGATCAACAGGTTGTATTCAAAATCGACCGATTTTTTCGTGTCAAGGGACTGCCTGAGCTGTTTGAGAAAAAAATCGGCTTGATCTTTTGGGAAGACTTCGCGCAGCGTTTTTCCCAAAAGTTCTTGTGGCGGTTTGTAGAAAAGGGATGCGTTTGTATCAACGATCTTAAGGAAGCGCCCCTCTGAATTGCCTACAAAAATAATATCGGTCATGCAGTTTATTAAGGCGCGCAATTCCGATTCGGATTTACTTATCGCCTCCTCCATTTGTTTGCGCTCGGTGATGTCGCGCCCGATTGCCAGAATTCCAGTTATCGCGCGGCCGGCGTCCCGTTCGGCAACGAAGCGGATATTATGGTAGTGCATCCCCTCCCCTGTGTCGGGCAGGACAACGTCCAACTCAGCCTCTTCCCCGGTTTGGAGCACCTCGCGCATCTTATCCTGGTATTCTTCTGCCTCGGTGATGAAGCCCGCTGTCCCTGGAAAGGTGCCAAGCATGTCGGGCGCGCTGTGACCGAGAGTCTTCTCGAGAGTGGGGTTTACATAGATCGTCCTGCAATTGATATCGTATCGGGCGATATTGTCCGGGCTGTTTTCCGCCAGGGTGCGGAACTCCCGCTCACGCGCGGCCAGCGCCTCCTCCATTTGTTTGCGCTCGGTGATGTCGCGCCCAACCGAGAGAATGCCGCTTAACTTCCCATGCTGGTCGAATTCCGGCACGATCACATATTCCAAAAACAATGTGCGTCCATTGGCATTGACCCAGGTAAATTCCGCAGATTGAGGCGTTCCGGTCTTCAACACCTGCTGAAGTTTTTCCATGTATTCTTCATTGATGAGGGAAGGGACTTTTGGAATCTTGGCAGGAGACACATTGATGACCTCCTGCGCCGAGAGTCCGCTGGCGCGTTCCCATGCGGGGTTTACATAGATGCGACGCAGATTTGTATCATAGCGGACGATCAGATCTGGGATATTCTCAAGCAGAGCCTGGTGCTCGCGTCCCTGCGCGAACAGATCTTGTTCGATCTGTTCCCTTTTTTTGAGCAGATGAATCCGGTCGAGCGCAACCGCCATGTGACTTGCCATGGCAATGAGATATTCCTTTTCTGACACGGTTGGAATCCGCACTCCCTCGTCTCCAAATGTGCCCATTCCCACCGTACCCATATGCCTGTTCAATAGGATGATCGGGATGTTCACGAGTGTGCGGTTACCCAATGCATTAACAATATCCTTGTTCGTGCGGGGATCTGTTCGCGCGTCTTCCACGACCACGATCTCCCTGGCTTCGGCGATCTCCTCGAGCATTTTGTCGCCTTGAATGGGGAGGGTGGCTGTTCCTGCCTCAGACATGACTGTGTCTGAAATCTCCCCGCCGGCGACCAACGCTTTGAAAGATTTTCCATCTTCAGATAACAGGTACACCCACAAGTTTTGATAACCGATGATTTCCCTGACCTCATCATGGGCTGCATTTAACGTGTCGGAATATGTTTTGGCCTGCTCCAGTTTTCTGGAGAGTCGCAGCAGGGATTGGGAATGACGTTCACGCTCGTTCAGCGCTTCTTCTGCGAGCTTTTTCTCGGTAAGGTCAATGAATGTGACCAGATGCCTTTCCCCGATGGAGGAGAGGCAAAATTCAACATACCGCTTCGACCCATCCTTGCATGTAACGCAGGCTTCGATTGGCTTGGTCTCCCCTTTTTCTCTGATCGCCTGCTCCACCTCTTCGTTCCATTTTGAATGGATCTTTTCCCTATATTCTTTATTGGGATAAGCAAGAGTCCACCAACTGCCTACAGCGGCGATATCCTGAATGGTGTAGCCAAAAAGTTCGATGAATTTCCTGTTGACCAGTTCAACCTGTTCCTCCGCTCCGGAGTACGCGACCATGGCAACCGGCGATGCCTCGATCAATTGAATTAATTCTTTTTTATCTGCTTTAAAGGGTGTGCTGCGCATAAATTTTTGTTTTTGCGCGTTTGTTGAAGTCCCCTGTTTTCGCCGAGACGAAGATTTCCCCCCAATTTGGTCCTTTTCGTAGCGCCCTTGCATGGATACCTCCAGCTGGTATGTGGGTAAAGAAACCAGGGGAATGGACTTACACACTTTATTTTGACATATTTAAGATGGATTTGCCAATATTTTTAATTACTTGTCTGGCGTTACTTTGGTTGTAAAAATCCCCTGAACGACTTGGACTATTCAGGGGATTTCACTACCTTACTATCAAACTACGAAACTATACCCAGCGCGGTCACAAACTGCGCTTATTTAGAAAGGGGAAAGCGCAGTTTGCGACCATGGGCATTATATCAAACCACCAAACTCACCAGCTTGCCCTTTGCGATGATGATCTTGCGCGGCTCCCTGCCTTCCAAATATTTCTGGACGGCTTCAGAAGCCATCACTGCTGCTTTGATCTCATCCTCGCCCGCATCCGCCGGGACCGTGATCCTGTCTCTCACCTTGCCATTGATCTGCACGGGCAGTTCGATGACATCATCCTTGGCGGCGGCTTCGTCCACGGCGGGCCAGGCTTGCTGATGGATGGAGTATGGCTTGCCCAGATGCTCCGTCCACAACTCTTC
>JAUXWL010000156.1 GCA_030680155.1 Anaerolineales bacterium | reverse complement strand
AAGACGCAACGCCGCAAGGCTTTTTTAGGATTGCCCCTGCGCCAGATGGTACTCTTGCCGATTCCGTCGAGGAAAGGTCAAAATCTTAGCGTCTTGGCGGCTTTGCGTTGAGATTGTTAGATTCAGATTTGGAATTGCTGCGCTACACCCTCTTTCGTTGACATCCCCCCCTTCATCAGGTATCCTTGCACACGTCCGGGCAGGCCCGGCGCGGCGAAGCCTTTCGAATCCCGCCAGGATCGAAAGATAGCAACGGTAAGGAAGAGTCTTCGGGTGCCGCCGATCGCCTGCCCGGATATTTTTGCAAAACTCTTTAAGATGCCCACGGTCATATCATGCCCGTAGGATGCAAATCGTGCTTTTTAGCTCCAGTGTGCAAGCAAAGGTTGTCAGCGGCAGTCGCTCAAGCCGCCGTCCTCGGCGGCGTTTTGCGAGAGGGAAATCCTGCGCCGGGGACGGCGCAGGGAGCAAGTCACCTGACATGGTTTGCTTGCACACTAGCTCCAGAAGAAGCGCACTTTGTGACCGTGATGGGTATAATCCCAGTATGACATCCTCGAACATGATAAAGATTGCCGTTGCGCTCGCCATCGGCATGGCGCTCGGACTCGTCTATGGCTGGGTCATCGACCCCATTCAATACACCGACATCACCCCAAACCTCCTGCGCGAGGATTATCAGGTGGACTACATCCTCATGGTCGCAGAAGCCTACCAACAAGACTTCGACGCCGAGACCGCCGCGCGCCGTCTCGCCATCCTCGGCAGCGAGTCTCCCGCCTCCCTCACCACCTCCGCGCTGGAATACGCAAATCGCAACAACTTCACCCCGAACGAAATACAGACATTACAAAGTTTACTGACCGCCATGCAGACGTATCAACCGCAGGGAGCGGGATCACAATGAGCCGCAGCCTTCTGCATCTCTTTCTCGCGCTTCTTACGGGGCTTGGGCTTGGTCTGGCTTACTCCTGGTTTCTCTCCCCTGTAGAATACGTAGACGCCGCCCCCGCCATTCTCCGCTCTGACTTCAAAGACCAATACCGCATCGTCATCGCCTCTTCTTATTTATCCACACAAGACCTCGCGCGCGCCCGCGCCCGCCTCGAACTACTCGGAGATGCAGACCTCATCGCTGAACTCAGCGCACAGGCACAACGCATGTTGGCATCCGGTGAACCCTTTAACAAGGCACAACCGCTTGCCCGCCTCGCCACAGACTTAAAACAAGGCTACGCAAGCGCAGCGTTCACCCCCACGCCAATCCCCGCCTTCAACACTCCACAATTTGAAGTGACACCCACTTTCGTTGAACAAGGCGGGGAAACCACAGAAGAACCCACCACAACACCCTTTCCGACGGCTGATTTTGAACAAACTCCGCTCGCGCCGATCATCGCAGAGACCAGTACGCCGCGCCCCACTTTCACTCCCACTTCAGGTCCCGGCGCGCCCTTTACTCTTGCCGGGCAGGAAACCCTCTGCGACCCAGCCCTGCAAACGAGCCTGATGCAATTCATGTTCAGCGACTCACGCAACAGGCAGTCTGCGGGAGTAGAGATCATCGTCACATGGAACCAGGGAGAAGACCGCTTCTTTACCGGATTCAAGCCCGAGCTTGGGAATGGATACGCTGATTTCGTCATGCAAGCAGACACCATTTACAACATCCGCATTGTCACCGGCGGGTCATTCGTTCCCAATGTCGCCGCCCCCATTTGCACCGACCCAAACGGAACGAATTACCCTGGCAGTCTGCTGCTCACCTTCCAACAATAGATTACCTGCAACCATATCCTTCCCGCTTCGTTATATCTCCCAGCCAAAAAAAGAAGGAGTAACGAATGAATACCTATTATCCCTATCAAAAGCCCGGACTGGTCACCGCCATTGCCGTGATGACCCTCGCCAGCGGCATTATCAATCTCTTCTGGGGCTTTGTTGCCTCAGCCACCGCACTTGGCACAATTGTCGGCGTGATCTGCCTGCCGATCACCATCCTGCCCACCATCCTCGGCATCTTCGAGATCATCTACGCCGCAAAACTGTTTTCTGCACAGCCGGAACCTGTACAGCCCTCCACTTCGATTGCCGTCCTGCAAATATTGACCTTCCTGATGGGCAACATCTTCTCGATGGTCGTCGGTATCCTCGCGCTGATCTTCTACAACGACCTGACCGTGAAGGATTACTTCTCCCGCCTCAATGGCGCCCCCCTGGTTATGACGCCCGCCCCAGCCATACCGCAGCCTGAGATTCTTCCAGAGCCTATTGAAGAAGTTATATCACCGGCGGAAGAAACTCCCGTCCAATCTGAAAAGCCGAAACGTACACGCAAGGTCGCGGACAAGTAAAGCTGAAATAAAAACAACAGCCGTTCAAAAACGGCTGTTGTTTTTATTTCACTCATCAAGGCTTACGGCTCGGATATTTTGAACCAATCCACTTCGATCTTGACGGGGATCGCCCGCAGGGAAGAGACCGCGAAACCGACATTGCCGCGGCGCAGCGAGTACTTGCGGTCAATATAGGGGCTGCCCTTCGGCTCCACGCCGTTGACAAAGAACGAAATTTCGTTGCCCTTACAGATCATGGTGTATTCGTTTACATCCTTGCCCTGCTTGATGAAATTGGAAGCGCCGTTGTGCATGCGCTGGTATCCGTCGCTCACGGCATATAGTTCCCAGCGACCGTCACTTTGCACCGCCCATTCATACCAGCCATCATCACCGAATTGGCACAACAGGCTGACCTGCTGGGTGTTCACACCGCGATTTTCGACCTTGATATCCACACGGACATTTTCATATATATCGCCTTCGTACACATAATAGGCGAACAGGCCAGGGTCTTCGATGTTGAAGATCATGCGACTAAAATCAAACTTATAGGCCGCCTTTTTGGGGTCCGACGCATCATTCCCTTGAATCACTTCATAGTACCACTGCGGATCAGAATCGAACTCCTCCGTGAAATACGGTCCCTGCGAAGCGGGCTCTTCCGTAACAGGTTCTTCAGTAACAGGTTCTTCAGTAGGAGGGGGAACTTCCACTTGCGGCTGGGTGGGAACTTCAGCCTGTTGGGGAACTTCCTGAGGAGGCTGCGCAGGCTGGTCGCCGCCAGATGTGGATGCGCCGCAAGCCAGCCCTATGATTGCCACCAGGACGGCAATAAACATGAATGGGCGAAACGGTTTCATTAGACTCTCCTTTGTTAATTGTTGGTATAACGTGCGATTGTAGCACAATGTGACATGTAAAAAACTCCCAAAAATTCCCACCTTGGTACTATAGCCATTACTGGCCGGCAACGAAGAGCGTCTCCGTCAATTGCCCCGCCCGCACTTCCACCTGCCGTTCATACATCACACCCATTTCATAAAAGGCGATCTTGTATATCCCCGCAGGCAGGTCGGTGATTACGGCATCTTCGACGTTATGCTCGAAACCCTTTGTGTAGGTAAAGACATAAATGGGAAGACGCTCGTCACTGGAAATGACAATATCCCGCTCGAATTTCATCTCGCGTGCCGTTACCAGTGTGATGGAAAGCGCGCCCGTCCCCTCTTTGGGAATCAGCCACCGTTCGGGATTTTCCGTGGAAAAATAATCCGTGCCATCGCCGCCGCGACGCACCTCAAAATGGAGGTGACTCCCAATCGCCGCTCCGGTCTGACCGATTTCACCGAGTTTTTCGCCAGCCATAACCTGTTGACCGGCAAAAACATCAATTCTTGAAAGATGCGCGTACAACGTGTAAAGTTCATTCGCATGGCGGATGACCACCACGTTTCCATAAAAGATCCGCCACGGACTGTATATCGCAATCTCATCCAGTCCCGCAAAGACAACCTCCCCATCCCCTGCCGCATGGACTGGGGTTCCAAATTTGCTCATAAACTCAACGCCATGATGCGGATCGCGCGCCTGCTTGGCGGTGGTTCCGTAACGGTAGGAAATATCCACTGAGGCGTTTGCGGGCGGCAGGATCGGTCTCTGCAAAATGAAATTCCCATCGATGATACAGAAATCCGCGGTCAGTGGATCGCACGGAACAGATGTAATCGTCGGGGGAAGAGGGGTTGCAGTTGAAGTAGAAGTTGATAAAACAGGCAGGGTCTGAGATGGGGAAATTTTCGTCTGCGTCGGGGTGGGCAATGTCGCTTCTGTGGCAGCCTGAATCGGGGCGCAGGAGGCGAGCATCAAAAATATCGATGGGACAAGGCGGTATTTCAATCCGGCAGCATTCATCAAGGAGTCATCAACCCGGCAATGCGTTTTATATCCCCGGTTTTATTCTTCTCGACAAGCCAACGCGCCACCCCTCTCAGGGCGTTGCGGCGGGTACGATTAAAAGTACCTTCCGAAATATACAGGCGCGCCATCACTTCGCGGTTCATAACACCCTGAACATAGGCATCGTGCAGCACAACATAGTTATACCAATTGCGCGGCAGCGGCTCTTCCGGACGCTGACCGGCAGGGCGCAAGGCATCGATCGCTTTGAATAAAACCTTTTGCACCTGCTTCCCACGCTCGATCTGGGAAGCGCCTTCCACTTGAAGCCAGTCTGCCAGGGACGATTGCCCAAGTTTCACGTAATCGGGATATTTTCGCAAGCCGTCTTCGGTAATTTTTAACAGGTCTTCATCCGGCACGAGAGAAACGGTATCCATCATTTCTGCGGCGGCGGAGCGCATGGCAACTTGATACAGGCTGGCGTTCTTATCGTCCGATGGCTGGCTTTCCTTATGGATCATCGTATCCACAGAAATGACCAGTCCGGCATAATCGGCGAATTCCTGCAACAACTCCAACTCGCCTTTCATATAATCCATACGGTCAATCGGCGCGCCAATGCCGACAATTGCAGACTGACTCTCTCCTTCGAAGATTCCCGCCACCCACTGGATATTGTGAACGGGTCCGGGAAGACGCTCCAATTGCCCTTCGACATTCCAGATGTTTGCCAGCTCGCTTCCCACTTCGACCGAATTCCTGCCAGCCATGACCAGATAGTTCCCACCCCGACGGATAGCGATCACCGCGGCGGACGCGTTCAACTGTTCGCAGAGCAACTCCAAACCATCCTGTAAATAGGCTTGAAGTTGTTTCACAGAATCGGCCGACCGAACGATCCGCATTTGCTTTCGGAATCGTTCCTCCCGGCGTATGCGCAGCCGCTCCAGAAATTCTCTTGCGAGGTCGTAGCTGGAGTGGGTAATGATCACAAGCGCAACGATGTTCGCAAAATAACGGAACTCAACCCCCAGTAAACTGGCGATGAAAATATATACAAATAAAAGCGCCAGCATAACCAGGCCCGTGACGGGAAAATCCTGAAGGATGGTTCGGCGTTCGATCAGGCTTTGATAACGAGCCACGGAAACACCGAGCAGGAAAAATCCGCTAAACACGAGTGCATCCTGAATGACGCGCGGCATTGGCAGGCTGATGAAAAATACGGAGAACATGCCGTACACAACTGCCAGCGTGGGAAATGCCGAAGCAAACAGGAACAGGCGTCCCTGTGGGGTGATGCGTACCTTGCGTTCAATGAAGAGGTTGGCAAGCAATCCCACAGAGAGGATCATTAGAGTCGCACTGTACAGTAAGTAGGCAAGGCTCATGTCAAGCTGCGCCACGTATAGTTCATTGCCCTGCCTGCGGGAGAATTCAGGCTTGGAAATCAGCAATAACAGAATGGTGACCGCCGTGAGCAGGTAGATACCCCACTCCAGCCAGCGCAATCTGCGGCGGGCGGATTCATCAAGCAATTGAAGTGTTGCGCTGTACCAGAAAGTCATTCCCGCCACCAGCAAGGCCGCTTTGAGCGGGGCTGCGGCGGAGGAGGAACTGAAAAAGTTATTATAGGTTGCCCAAAAGAACAGCCCCAACGCCAACAACGCAGCCACCGCCCGCATGGAAATGCGGTTCGGAAATCCGCGCGCGAACAGGTAAAACGCAAGCCATAATGCGCCGCCCATGGATACCAGACTCGTGAAATGGGTTAATGTCGCAAGCATGGAATGTAGTGGGACTCCTGCCCTACTGGTTTATAGCAATCTTGAATGAGGATGCGCTGATTATAGCAAATAAAATTAGCGGGTTGTGACAGTTTCCGGAAAGTGTGGAATGCGAATAGCGCGAGAGCATATCCGAAAAATCGGAGTGCAGACTTTAGTCTGCCTTAGCCTTGCGGACTGAAGTCCGCGCTCCGGGAATTTTCGGATGGTCTCTAAATATTTCCCAACCATGAAAATCAAAAACCGTGCCCGTGCGAGGCTCGGTTTTTGGTTTTCACTATGCTACAATAATTTCATGAACGCGCCCGACCTGCGACCCTCCCCGATTGCGGGGACCTGGTATGAAGGGATGCCCAAATCTCTTGCGGCAAGAATTGACGGGTATCTCGATGAAGCAAAACCGCCCGAACTTAACGGGCAGGTCATCGGCGTCATCGCGCCACATGCGGGACATAAATTTTCAGGGCGCGTTGCCGCCCACGCCTTCGCCACCCTGCGCGGACTCGAACCCGACCTCGTTGCCATCCTCTCTCCGTTTCACAGCTATGCCCCATTTCAACTGATTACCACCAGCCATCAGGCTTACACCACCCCGCTCGGCAACATTGAAGTAGACAAAGCCACACTCGAAGAACTTCAAAAGAAACTTGGCATCCCCATCACCCCCATCGCAAACGACAAGGAACACGCGCTGGAAATTGAACTTCCATTTTTACAGCGCGTCTTCAAAAACGAATTCAAACTCCTGCCCATCATGATCCGCGAGCAGGAAGAGCACGCCGCGAAAAAACTCGGCGAAGCGTTGGCAAAAATACTTAAAAAGAAAAACGTAATCCTTGTTGCTTCCACCGACTTATCCCATTTCTACGACCAGCAAACCGCAAAAATTTTCGACCATCACATGCTCAAGTGTTTTGAGTCGTTCAATCCACATGCCATCTTTGAAGCCGAATACACCGGCAAGGGCTTTGCCTGTGGGCACGCCGCCGTCGCGGCAACCTTGTGGGCGTGCCAGCGTCTCGGCGCAAACCAAGTGCAGCTTCTCGACTACGCCACCTCGGGCGATGTGACAAAAGATTACTCGTCTGTGGTTGGCTATGGCGCGGCGGCAATTCTAAAGACGATATAATCAAGGCATGTTCGCCCGCCTCGCAGTCAACATCCCCGCCGTCTCCGGCATCTTCGATTACATCATCCCCGCAGAACTCGCCCCGCACATTCAGGCGGGGTGTCTCGTCGTAGCGCCGTTTGGCAATCAAACCGTGCAGGGGATCGTACTCGAACTGGCCGATTCTTCTCCCATACCGAATCCCAAACCGATCCTGGACCTGCTCGACCCTGCCCCGCTTCTGACTCCGCCCCAGCTTGCTCTTGCCATGCGGCTGGCAGACTCTACGCTGAATCCGCTTGCCGCCATTGTGGGGTTGATGATTCCTACAGGCGTGAGTCAACAGGCGGATGTCTTGTATACAGTAATCAGTAATCAGTTGCCAGCAGGAGAGTCACCCGTTCAAAAGCGATTATTGAATTTATTGAAAGAACGCGGCGCATTGCGCGGGCGGCAAATTGATAGTCACTTTGCCAAAGTGGATTGGCGCAAGACGGCAACCATGCTCGTCAAAAAAGGCGTGCTGACCTCGCGGAACGTCCTGCCGCCGCCGCGGGTGCGGCCAAAGTATATTCGCGTTGCCCAACTCTCAGTCACGCCTGAAGCGGCGCAAGCAGAGATGGAGTCGCTTGGCTCCACAAAACAGACTCAGGCGCGGCGCGAGTCCGCTTTGCGATTCCTCATCCAACAACCTGAACCGATCAACCTCTCGTGGGTTTATGCCCAAACAGGCTGCAACCTCGCCGACTTGCAGGAACTCGAAGAGCGTGGATTGATCCGTCTGTTCGAGAATGAGATTTTCCGAGATCCGTTGGGGAAGATGGAAAAACAAGAAATAAGTAACGAGTTGCAGTTGACCTCCGAGCAATCTTCCGCTTTTGAAGAGATCAAACTCGCGCTTTCATCCTTCGTTACTCATCGCTCGTTCCTGCTCCATGGCGTCACCAGTTCCGGCAAAACCGAGATCTACTTGCGCGCCGCTGAAGAGACAATAAAAAATGGCAGGCAAGCCATCATCCTTGTGCCTGAAATTGCGCTCACCCCGCAGACCGTGCGGCGGTTTTTGGTACGTTTCCCCGGGCAGGTGGGATTAGTGCATTCGAAACTCTCGGAGGGCGAGCGCTATGATACCTGGCGTCGCGCGCGCAATGGGAAATTAAATGTCATCATCGGCGCGCGCTCGGCGTTGTTTTCCCCGCTGCCAAATATCGGTCTCATCGTTGTGGATGAGTGCCACGATAGTTCGTATTATCAAAGCGAGCCGCCCTATTACAACGCGGTGACCGCCGCGCAGGAATATGCCAAACTTTGCGGCGCGGTTTGCGTGCTCGGTTCCGCCACCCCAACGGTGGAGCAGCGCTATGCCACCGAACAGGGCCAGACCCACAACTTGGAATTACCTTTGCGTGTGACCGAGTCCGCCCTGCCGCCAGTGCAAGTGGTGGATATGCGCGAGGATTTGAAGAACGGCAATCGTGGAATTTTTTCGCGCATTTTTGCAGAGTCACTGGCGGAGGTGTTGGAACGCGGTGAGCAAGCCATCGTGTATTTGAACCGTCGCGGGACAGCAACCTATATTTTCTGCCGTGATTGCGGCGGG
>JAUXWL010000391.1 GCA_030680155.1 Anaerolineales bacterium | reverse complement strand
TTGGAGAGTCCCAGCGCGTAATGCTGGATGTGGATATGTGCGTCGGTCAGCCCGGGCAGGATGGTCTTGCCTTTCATATCCTGCTTTTCTACTTTGCCATGTGCGAGGCTTTCAAGTTGAGATTTCTCCCCCACAGCAATAATCCGCCCGCCGGCGATGAGGATCGCATTGGCGCGCGGATTTGTGGCATCAAGAGTGTGGATGTTGGCGTTGTAAAGGAGTTTCATAGGGGGAATTATAACCGTCAACTACACAGACGAAATATCTCAAATATTCGTGTGTATATGCAAAGGTTGTCAGCGCGGACTGCATAATCTCCAGATTTTGCTCGAAAGTCAGGAGACTTTCGACTCCATTCCTGACATGGCTTGGTCGCACACTATTCGTGAAAGCCTGCCTCGCGAAGGACATACCATACTTGCGTTCGGTGCAAGTGTCGGGACGATATGAGCCTGCCGAAGGATTCGTGGACGGTTTGGGAAATCTCGTAAAATCCCACCTCGCGACAATACCAAATGATCTCAGATTTGGAATTGCCTCAGCGGTGAGCCGGTTTTCTTCACCGCTGACCAGGCCTGATGTTTCTTGACAATCCATATAAGTGCGTGTAAAATCACCGACGCTTAACAACAGAATATATTGGCCGAGATAGCTCAGTTGGTAGAGCACGCGACTGAAAATCGCGGTGTCCCCAGTTCGATCCTGGGTCTCGGCACACTCGGCCATGCAAGCGGTCGAAAACGCGGGCGTAGTTCAGTGGTAGAACGTCTCCTTGCCAAGGAGAAGGTCGTGGGTTCGAATCCCATCGCCCGCTCAAACATGGAGGATTGCAGAGCGAATTTCGATCAGCAATCCTTTTGTTTATACCCAGCGCGGTCACAAATTGCGCTTTTTCAGAAGAGGGAAAGCGCAATTTGTAACCGTGGGCATTATATATGGCGTCGTGGCCAAGTGGTAAGGCAAGGGTCTGCAAAACCCTCATTCACGGGTTCAAATCCCGTCGACGCCTCTAAGAGCGAGTCCGTAGTAGTACAGTGCAAGGTCGGTATTTCCACGAGGAAAAATCAGGCGCAAATCAGCGGCTTTTCCTCCCAACCCTGCGCTGTACTATTAGATTGGGCTC
>JAUXWL010000154.1 GCA_030680155.1 Anaerolineales bacterium | reverse complement strand
GCCCAGATAATCAGGGCAACCGGTATAAAAAAGGGGATGTTCTGCGGGGGGAACAACTTTGTAGTCAGCCAATCAAACCCATAAGCGGAGTATCGTCCGCTCCATATATTTCGCCAAAACCAAATGGACCGAAGCAGCCCCAGTCTTTCGGCGTAATAATAGGAACAAAGACTGTCCCCGAGCAGGCGGTTGAAACTTCCGATATAGCCGTATAAACCCAGCGCAACCCAGACTGGCAGCAGGGCGATCATGTAGAGAACATTATTTTTGGGGGATTGTTTGATGGTTTCCATGTGTGAAAATGTAAATTAAGGGCGTGCTTTCATAATGTCCGTAGGTTCTATGGCGGGTGATTATAATTCTCCCCACGGCTGGCAGCGCGACAAGTATCTTCTGTAAAATTATACCCAGTGCGGTCACAAATTGCGCTTTTTTAGAAGGGGAAAAGCGCAATTTGTGACTTACGGGCATGATATGACAGTGGGCATTATATAACATTCGTGGAAGATGGCGGTTTGCCCGCCGTGCAGATCAAGTTAAGAACTGGTTTTCCCCCCACCTTTGGAGTAAAATAGAACACACGTTCCCCTAACTAATGAAAAGATAAAAATGGATTTCAAACTTCAAGCACCCTTTATCCCCATGGGCGACCAGCCCGAAGCCATCCGCGGACTTGTGGACGGCGTGAACAAAGGACTCAAACATCAGGTCCTGCTCGGCGCGACGGGCACAGGCAAGACATTTACGATTGCATCCGTGATCCAGGAATTGCAGAAACCGGCCCTGATCATGGCGCACAACAAGACCCTTGCGGCGCAGTTGTATGCCGAGTTCAAGGAGTTCTTCCCTGAGAATGCGGTTTCGTATTTCGTCTCGTACTATGATTATTACCAGCCGGAAGCCTACGTACCACGCCATGACCTGTTCATCGAGAAGGAAACGCAGATCAATGAGGAGATCGAACGTCTGCGGCTGGCGGCAACCACCTCGCTGATCTCGCGTCGTGATGTGATCATTGTCGCTTCGGTCTCGTGTATCTATGGGTTGGGCTCGCCTGAGGAATTCGGCAAAGGGACGGTGATCCTCAAGGTGGGGGAGATCTACCGCCGCAACGCCCTGCTCCGTCAGTTGATCGAGAGCCAGTACCAGCGCAATGACATGGAACTGCGCTCCGGCACCTTTCGTGTGCGCGGCGACACGCTGGAAATCATCCCTGCCTATGAAGAGAAGCGCGGATACAAGATCACGTTCTTCGGTGATGAGGTGGAACGCATTATGCAGTTCAGCCCGCTGACGGGTGAAGTCTTTGAGGAATTGGAGGAGGTTTCGATCTTCCCTGCCAAGCAGTATCTGACCGATTCAGACCGCATGAAGGAATCCATCGGTTATATCGAAGCAGAGTTGGAGGAGCGGCTGGCTTTTTATAAAAGCCAGGGGAAGTTTTTGGAGGCGCAGCGCATCGAGCAGCGCACCCGCTACGATTTGGAGATGTTGAAGGAAGTTGGGTATTGTTCGGGCGTTGAAAATTATTCGCGTCATTTGGACGGACGCGAGCCTGGTTCACACCCGTGGACAATGATCGACTTCCTGCCGAGCGATTACCTGTTGATCATTGACGAGAGTCACATGACCGTGCCGCAGATCCGCGGGATGTATAACGGTGACCGGGCGCGTAAGGAAACGCTGGTGGAATATGGTTTCCGTTTGCCGTCTGCAATGGATAACCGCCCGCTGAAATTTGATGAGTTCGAGCAGGTGATGGGAGCGACGATCTACACATCAGCGACACCGTCCACGTATGAGATGGAACATGCCGAGCAGGTCGTCGAGCAGATTATCCGCCCGACGGGGTTGATCGACCCTGAGGTGGTGGTGCGCCCTGTCAAGGGGCAGGTGGATGATCTGGTCGGAGAGATCAAGCAGCGGGTGGAAAGAGGCGAGCGTATTCTCGTCACCACGCTGACGAAGCGCATGTCGGAAGACTTGACCAAGTACATGAAGGAGTTGGGCATCAAGGTCAATTACCTGCATTCCGAGGTGGAGACGCTGGAGCGCGTCAGCATCCTGCGGGATTTGCGCCTGGGGACGTTCGATGTGCTGGTGGGCATTAACCTGCTGCGCGAAGGGTTGGATCTGCCTGAGGTGTCGTTGGTGGCAATTCTGGATGCGGACAAGGAAGGTTTCCTGCGTTCGGGTACGGCGTTGATCCAGACGATTGGGCGCGCGGCGCGTAACGTGAATGGGCGGGTGATCATGTATGCCGACCGTATGACCGATTCGATGAAGCGCGCGATTGACGAAACGAACCGCCGCCGTGCCAAGCAGGTGAAATACAATGAAGAGAACGGCATTGTGCCGATCAGCATTCATAAGGAAATTCACGATCTCACCGAGGAAATGTCCGCCAAGGCGGTGGGGGAGATGAAGGGTGAATACAAGGTGAAAGGTGTAGAGGGGATGCCTCGCAACGAATTGCGCCAGATCGTCCGCGAGATCGAAAAGCAGATGAAGGAAGCCGCAAAGAATTTGGAGTTCGAGCGGGCGGCTGCGCTGCGCGATGAGTTGTATGACCTGAAGAGTCTGCTGGCGGAGGATGAAAGCCTGAAGCCGTGGGAGCGCATCAAGCTGCTCTCGGGTGAGGAAGAGTAGTTATTGAGATTTTGAATGACGCAAACAAAAAAAACAGCCCGCAATGTTGCGGGCTGTTTTTTTTGTTTGTCTATTACTTTATAGGTTTTTGTTTGTGATGAATGCAGGGATACAATTCGCCATCCACCATGAGAATGTGGTTGACGATCCAGTCTGTGATTTCTTCATGGATATTGAGCGCCAGTTCCGTGGAGCCTCCTGTTTGATCGAATTCAGTCTGGTACTTGTCAAACTTCGTGATGAAGACCGCGTGGGCTTTTTTGTTCTTTCCCGCGGCTGGGCAGTGATAGGCTTCCATGCAGTCTTCTTCCTTGCCAAAATGCCAGCCTGCATAAAAGCGGAGGATGCCAAGAATTCTGCCGAGTTCCTCCTTGCCATGCCCTTCATTGATGGCGGCTCCCAGTTTATTGAGGGTGTCTACAAGGTATTTATGTTGGTTGTCGATGGAATTTTCGCCGGTATTGAGGGCGTCATCCCATGCCAAAGGTTTTGGGGTATACATAAGAAGAACTCCTGGCAAAATTATATTTTAGTTTCAACACTGGAACATTGCAGTTTCTTAAGAAATATGCTGTTCCCCCGATGAATTGACCAGTTTACCGTACCTCCAGTCCCCTCTCCCGCAGGGAGAGGGGACTCGTTGCGTTTGAAAGGGGAGGGTGGGTGGTCATGTGAAATTATTCGCCAATGATCTTTGCGATTTCATCGAGAATCGCAAAGATATTCGTCGGCGAGCCAGGTGTGATTGATTCTTCCGCTTTGCCGGTTGGAGTGTGAATGTGATGTGGAGCGTTTTTGAGTTTGGGGAAGTGGTTGGCATTATCCCAGCGACGAATAAAACCTCCGTTTTTATCCACCCAGTGATAACTGTAATCCGTGATTTGGATATCATCTTCCGAACTTTTCTCAATGTATTCGGAAAATTCCAAAAAACTTTCATCTGAAAGAGTCAGGCGGGCACGAATGTAGCGCTTTTGTGTTTCTTCGAATTCACGAACGATTTGATATGTCGTGATACGAAAGTCGGTCAAGAGAAGATTCTTGGCCGACTCAAGATATTTCGATGGCTTCATCGTTGCTCTTCGCTGGAGACATCTTCAAGAACACGGCGAAGGTGTTCTGCCATTTTTGACAACGATGCCCATTCGACAAAATCCATGCTGTCACCGATTTGCCCTGCATTGAATTTCCCGAAGAACTCATTGGTTTTCATGGCGTATTGTCTTTCGTAATCAGCCATTATTCGTTCGATTTCCTCCAACTGCATCCGAACGCGGCTGGTTTCCAAGTCCACCAATTTGTTTAGCGTTTGTGCTGTCAGGCTGTCTATTTGTTTTTGCTCGTACATTTCTGCGAGCCAGCGAACGCCTTTGGTGTATTTTATGTTTGGTAAAGTATGAATGGTCATTGGGACCTCTGCTCCTAATTATACAACCACTAATCTGTCTTTTTTCAGGTCGTTTAACTTATCTGCTCCCGCCGCGAACATTGTGACTTCAATCTGTCGCTTGGTCAGCTTCGCCCTCACCCTAGCCCTCTCCCGCAGGGAGAGGGGACTCGTGCGCCTTAAATTTGATGTGTCTTTCATTACGTTAAACCAATCCTGAAAAATCAATAGCCTTATCAGACCAATCTTTTGCCTGCACTGAAAGCAAAAGTCGTTGTTGCGGACTCTGGCTGGCTTCTGTCCATGCTTTTTGCCAGAGAGTGAGAAGGGTTTGCATTCGCACGAGTTCGGCAGCGGTTTCTGGTTCGGTATCTGCGGCTGTCCATTCGATGAGGTGCTTGGCTTCATCTAATAAATTAGATACGATGTTTGGATCGGTTGATTTTCTGGCAGATGATGAAATTCGTCCAAGCGTAGCGGCAAGTCCACCTAGGCGACGGGGGAGAGGATCACGCAAAAAACGTTCACGGAGTTTTTCCTTGTTTATCATTACACACCTCCTAAAATTTCTCTAGTCACAGACTCAACTTGATTGCGGAGATTTTCATCTTGAATGAGAATGTTTCGATTTCCCAGTCGTGGACGGATATTGATGAGCGATTCAAACTCAATTCGTTGTTCGGCAGGATACCAGTTTGCACCCCAAAGATCATCCTGTTCACTACCATCTTCTAGTAGTGTCGATTCGCAATCAGAGTGCATTTCTCCACCGCCAGATAAAAAGCGCCGCCGAATGTCCACGACAATTTTGATCATACTTTCATATTCTTGAAGCATTTCGTGAATTTGTGCAGGAGTTGTCTTTTCTTTGAGTACGTGAATCATGTTTTCTCCATTTTAGATTGTAAGTCAACAAACTTCCCAGCCTTCACCCTTCGACGAGGCTCAGGGCAAGACCTTCCAACGTTTCAACTCCCGCTGCGAACATGGTGACTTCAATCTGTCGCTTGGTCAGCTTCATCATTTCAACGGCTTTCTCTGTCGAAACCGCCGCGGCTTTGAGGAATTGTCCTGCCATGCCGCCGAGGGTTGCGCCGAGAGCGATGCACTTGGCGATGTCGAGTCCGTCTTTGATGCCGCCACTGGCGAAGACTGTCATCTCAGGCACGGCTCGTTTCACGCTGACAATTGACTCGGCAGTTGGGATGCCCCAGCCGACAAATGTAGCGGCGAGTTGACGGGTGAATTCGTCGGGGGCGCGATGCATTTCCACCTGGGACCAACTCGTGCCGCCTGCGCCAGCCACGTCAATGGCGGATACGCCGCAGTCGGCTAATAATTTTGCTGTCCGTTCTGAGATGCCCCAGCCGACTTCCTTGGCGATGACGGGCACTTCGAGTTTCTTGCAGACTTCTTCGATCTTCTTTGCAATGCCAGCCCAGTTTGTGTTGCCCGCATCCTGCACGGCTTCCTGCAAGGGATTCAAATGCAGATAAAGCGCATCTGCCTGGATCATGTCCACAGCCTGGCGGCACTGGTCAATGCCGTAGCCGTAGTTGAATTGCGCCGCGCCGAGGTTGGCGAACAATAAAATATCAGGCGCGACTCTCCGTACCTGAAAGGTCTTTGCCTGTTCGGGGTGTTCGATGGCGGCGCGCTGGGAGCCAACTCCCATGGCGATGCCACATTCCTGCGCGGCTTCGGCGAGTCGCAGGTTGATGGTCTCTGCTTCGGAGGTGCCGCCGGTCATCGAGCTGACGAGGGTGGGTGATGCCAGGGTTTTGCCGAACAACTTCACGGTTGGGTCGAGGCGGTTCAAGTCCAGTTCGGGCAGGGCTTCATGGATGAAGTGGTAATTTTCCAGTCCGGTGGTCAGCGCAGAGCGGACATCCTGCTCGAGGTTGATCTTGATATGGTCTGCTTTTCGCTGGTCGATGGGCGCAACTTTTGTCATGAGAGAGTGTTCCTGTGTTTGTGCTGTAGCATGCTGGCTTGACAGAGTTTGCCAAGCGATTACAATAGTTAATAAAAATACCAACTGGAGGTTTTATGTCTGAAACATATACTGAACTTAGGGCAATCGTAAAGGATTTGCTCGGTGCGGATGAGGAAAAGATCACCATGGAAGCGCGCTTCCGTGAGGACCTCGAAGCTGATTCGCTGGATCTCGTGGAGTTGATCATGGCGTTTGAAGATAAATTCGGAGCCGAGATCTCCGACGAAGACGCCCAGAAGATCACCACCGTCGGCGAGGCAGTCAATTATATCGAAGCCCGCAAGAAGTAATTGATTTCGGGATTATAACGTAGAGCCGCCTGATAAAGGCGGCTCTATGTGTTTGTGTGCAAGCAAACCATGTCAGGTGACTTGCTCCCTGCGCCGTCCCCGGCGCAGGATTTCCCTCGCAAAACGCCGCCGAGGACGGCGGCTTGAGCGACTGCCGCTGACAACCTTTGCTTGCACACATGTGTTTTTGATAGGGACGAAATGCAGGGGCGCGGCGTAGCCGCGCCCCTGCATTCATTTTATAGCAGGGTGGGAATTTCTTCCGGGTGCTTGGCGACTTTTACGCCAGCGGCTTCCAGCGCCTTGATCTTGTCGGCTGCGGTTCCTGCTCCGCCTTCGATGATCGCGCCGGCGTGTCCCATGCGTTTTCCGGGAGGGGCAGTCTGACCAGCGATGAAGGACGCGACGGGTTTGGTCATTTTGGCGGCGATGAAATCTGCGGCTTTTTCTTCCTCATTACCGCCGATCTCGCCGATCATGTTGACCTTTTCGGTCTTGGGATCATGCTCGAACATTTCCAATACGTCGATGAAGTTGGTGCCGTTGACCGGGTCGCCGCCGATGCCGACGCAGGTGGATGCGCCCATGCCGAGGTTCTTCATGGCGTAGAGCACTTCGTACGTCAGTGTGCCGGAGCGGGAGACCACACCGACATTGCCGGGGATGGCGATGTCGCCGGGAATGATGCCGACCTTGGCTTCACCGGGGGTCAGCAGGCCCGGGCAGTTTGGTCCGATCAGGCGGACTTTCTTCTGGTCGAGGTAGTTGCGGACGCGCATCATATCGTGGATGACAACCCCTTCGGTGATGCAGATGATAAGCGGGATGCCCGCATCTGCGGCTTCGAACATGGCATCCGGGGCGAAGCGGGCGGGGACGAAGATGATGGTGGCGTTCGCGTCGGTGGCGTCTTTGGCAGATTTGACCGAGTCGAAGACGGGGATCTTTCCATCCAGAACCCATTCGCCGCCCTTGCCGGGCGTCACACCGCCGACGACGTTGGTGCCATAGGCAGCCATCTGGGTGGTGTGGAACAAGCCTTCGTTGCCGGTAATGCCTTGAACAATGAGGCGGGTGTTCTTATCTACAAGGATGCTCATTGTTTATTTCCCTTTCTTTGCGGCTTCAACCGATTTTTTCGCCGCATCGGCGAGGGTTTCAGCGGTGATCATATTTGCGTTTTCGAGCAGTTTGCGACCCTCTTCCGCGTTCGTCCCAACGAGACGGACGACCATCGGAACGCTCGGCTTGACTTCGTCCATGGCAACGAGGATGCCGCGCGCCACTTCGTCGCAGCGGGTGATGCCGCCGAAGATATTGAAGAGCACAGCTTTCACGTTCTGGTCGGTCAGGATGATGCGCATGGCTGCGGCGACCTTCTTGGAGTCTGCGCCGCCGCCTACATCGAGGAAGTTGGCGGGTTCGCCTCCGAAGAGTTTGATCACGTCCATGCTGGTCATGGCCAGACCTGCGCCGTTGACCATGCAGCCAATGTCGCCATCCAGCTTGATGAAGGACAGTCCGTATTTGCGGGCTTCGATCTCGGCGGGAGCATCTTCGTCGGTGTCGCGCATTTCGGCGAGGTCGGGCTGGCGGAAGAGCGCGTTGTCATCGATCATCATCTTGCCGTCGAGCGCGATCAGTTTCTTGTCCTTGGTGATGACCAGCGGATTGATCTCGGCGAGGGAGGCATCGGTGTTCTTGTACACTTCCCATAAACCCATGGCGATTTTGGTGAAGTCCTTCCAGTAATCGCGGGGCAGGTCAATCGCAACCGCCACATCACGCGCCTGGTATTCACGCAGACCAAGCAACGGGTCGATGTAGGCCTTGATGATCTTCTCCGGTGTCTTTGCGGCAACTTCTTCAATGTCCACGCCGCCGGCGGCTGAGGCGATCAGCACTGGCTTTTTTGAGGCGCGGTCATCGGTGATGGCGAAGTAGATTTCCTGGTCAATTGCGGAGGCTTCATCTACAAGTACCTTGCGGACCGGCAATCCCTTAATTTCCATACTGAGGATCTGGGTGGCGAGCTGTTCGGCTTCGGCTGCATCTTTGGCGAGTTTCACGCCTCCAGCCTTGCCGCGTCCGCCCACCAAAACCTGCGACTTAACGACAACGCGACCACCAAGCTCTTCTGCGATCTGCTTTGCTTCTTGAGCGGTAGTCGCGACTCGTCCCTTTGGAATAGGGATGCCATATTTCGAAAAAATGTTTTTGGATTGGTATTCGTGGAGTTTCATTATTCTCCCTCAGGGGATGGGTTTTTTGCTTAAAAGCACGGGCATTATACCACCTTCGTTATCGCAACCTTTTAAGAGAACGTTTCTTAACAGCAATTCCAAATCTGAATCTAACAATCTCAACGCAAAGCCGCCAAGACGCTAAGATTTTGACCTTTCCTCGACGGAATCGGCAAGAGTACCATCTGGCGCAGGGGCAATCCTAAAAAAGCCTTGCGGCCTTGCGTC
>JAUXWL010000152.1 GCA_030680155.1 Anaerolineales bacterium | reverse complement strand
TGGACGGACAAACTCAAGTTCATGGTCATCCTCGGCGGGTTGTTTGGCGCCATCGCAGGCGTGAGCGGGACGCTCATCAGCGGTTCGGCGGAGAGGATTCCCACGGGTCCCGTCATCGTGTTGTGCATGAGCATTATCGTCGTGTTCTCGATGCTCTTCGCTGTGAATCGCGGGCTTGTCTGGAACTGGCTGCGCTCACGGACAAACAGGCATCAAATCCGGGCGCAGGCTGTGCTGGCAAACCTCCACACCCTCGCCATGCAGCATCCCAACGAACAGCACGGACATTCGTCGGCGGTGCTGCGGGCGATGAGTGCCAATCCAGATGGCGTGTCGCTGGCGTTGCAGCAACTCAAGGAACAGGGTCATGCCCAGGAGTTGTCGAAAGATGCCTGGGCGTTGACTAAGGCCGGGTTGGATGAAGCAGGCAAATCCCAGGAAAAGGAGGCGTAAGCATGTCATCCGCACAAATTGAAATCCAGATCATCGCTTCCCTTGTCGCAGTCGCGTGCGCATTGCCTGGCGTTTTTCTTGTCTTGCGCCGCATGGCGATGATGAGCGACGCCATCAGCCATACGGTTTTGCTTGGCATCGTTATCGCGTTCTTCATGACAAAGAGCATCACATCGCCGTTGCTGTTGATTGGCGCGGCGCTGATGGGCGTCATCACGGTCAGCCTTGTGGAGTTATTGAATCGCACGGGTCTGGTGCGGGAGGACGCCGCCATCGGGCTGGTCTTCCCCGCCATCTTCAGCATCGCGGTCATTCTGATCTCGCGTTTCGCCGGCGACGTACATCTCGATACCGACGCCGTCCTGCTCGGCGAACTTGCCTTCGCGCCGTTCAACCGCGTAAAACTATTCGGCTTGGATTTCGGTCCCGAAGCGTTGTACACATCGGGCGGCATCCTCATGCTTAATCTGATTTTCGTGATCGTGTTTTACAAGGAACTCAAACTCGCCACCTTCGACCCCGCCCTCGCCGCCGCGCTTGGCTTCCTGCCCACCGTCCTTCACTACGCCTTGATGACCCTCGTCTCGCTCACCGCCGTCGGTTCGTTCGACGCCGTTGGCTCGGTGCTGGTGGTCGCCTTCATGATCGCGCCGCCCGCCGCCGCATATCTACTGACTGACCGCCTCTCGCGCATGTTGATCTATTCGGCGTTGATCGGAATCTTCTCCGCCCTGAGCGGATACTGGCTCGCCTATCTTTTGGATGCATCCATCGCAGGTTCGATGGCGACGATGACCGGCGCTTCATTCCTACTCTCGTACCTGCTTGCCCCCGAACGCGGACTCTTCGCCCAGGCACGACGCCGCCAAAACCAACGCATCGAGTTTGCGCTGACCATGCTCACCATGCACATCGCCAACCACACCGCCGCGCAGGAGGCGGAAATCGAAAATGAAGTCATCCACCTCAACGAACACCTCAAGTGGACGCCGCAATTCGCCATGGAGATCGTCGGCATCGCCGAGCGGACAGGCCTGGTTTTGCAGCGCGAAGGCTTGCTCTCGCTGACCGAAGGCGGATTGAAACGCGCAAATCAGGAATTCAGCAGCTAACCAGGCGACAATCACTTTTCAATCCCCACTTTGTCGGGTTGCGCCTTTCAAGGGAAGCAGGTAAAGTGAATCGCAAAGGAGAAAACGCTACATGAAAACCAGATTTATGCTCGGATATTTAATTCTTACCCTAAGCACGTCCCTCATCGGCTGCGGACCCGCAGTATTACCATCCAATACCTTCGCAGGTACATGGACGACAAATCTCGGCATCGTGAACTTCGTTCAAAGCGGAGATAAGGTCACCGGCATAATTGACGGCTACGGCGGCTTCTGGAACGAAACCTTCTCTGGAACCATCAGCAAAAACGGCGAAACCGTGTTTGATACAGAATTACTGGGTGGTTTTACACTCGTCCTCGATGGACAGGGCGCCTTCAAATCCATCTCCCCGGACCTATCCTTCTGCGGTGTTCGCGGCGCAGACGCAGAACTCCCCGCAGGCTGCGGCTTCAGCGGCAAGTGGATTGCCACTTCCGGGTTTGACGCAAATGAAGGATACCTGATCCTCACCCAAACTGGAGGCAACGTTACTGGCGGCATTTACAACTCCCTGGGTGAAAAATACCAAACCTTCAACGGCACAGTGGATTGGGGCAAGGGTTGGCGGGCAAACGGCACAACCTCCCTGAACGGGGATTTATCCCTATGGATCAATGCGTCTGAAACTGGCTTTGAACTCATCTATGGCGATGGCGGGAATCCACAGAAGTTATGCGCCATTCGAGATGGCATCAGCAGCGCCTACCTAAGTAGTTATTACTGCGAACCATAGTATTACAGCGCAAAGTCAGGCTCAAAGCCGCCGTCCCCGGCGGCGTGTTGCTGGAAAACGCCTGCGCCGGGGACGGCGCAGGGAGCAACCTTGCGCTGTAATACTAGTTATTTTTGAACGAATAAACCCTGTCAAATGTCACGTTGACAGGGTTTATTTTACGAAGTAATATATGAATACCTGTTCATATATTCAACCATGAAACTCACCGAACCCAAAGCCCGAAAACTCGCGGAACTCTTCAGCGCCCTCAGCGACGCCAGCCGCATCCGCATCATCGCCCAACTCATGGGCGGGGAGATGAGCGTCCGCGCCCTCGCCGATGGACTGGGGATGACAGAATCCGCCGTCTCCCACCAACTGCGTGGGTTGCGGCAGATGCATCTCGTCCGCGCGCGGAAAGCGGGCAGGCAGGTATTCTACTCAATCGATGACGACCATGTCTCACGCCTGTTCACGCTCGGGCTGGACCATGTCCAACACGGATAACCATGGAAAATCACTCTCCCACCCACTCCCACATCGGCGACCTCGCCACCAAAACCACCAAACGTCTCGCACTCTCCCTTTCACTGACCGCCATATTTGTCGTCGTGGAAGTGGTTGCAGGGATTTTCAGCAACAGCCTCGCGCTGCTCACCGACGCCGCGCACAACTTCACGGATGTCATCGCGCTCGGCTTGAGTTGGTACGCGCTGCGTATCGCCGCCGAACCCGCCAACGATGGCAAGACATACGGCTATCACCGCGTTGGGATTCTGGTGGCGCTGGTCAACTCGACGACGTTGATCCTGATCGCGGCAGGGATTTTCTATGAGGCATATCACCGCTTCCTCTCCCCGCCCGAAGTGAACGCGCCGATCCTGATCGGTGTCGGCATTGTGGCATTCATCATCAACCTTGTCACCGCCCTGCTCATTAAGAAAGGAAGTGAGAACGATCTCAACCTGCGCAGCGCCTTCCTGCACCTGATGGGAGATGTCATGTCCACGCTGGGGGCGGTTATCGCGGGCGTGCTGATCTTCTTCACGAAATGGAACTGGCTCGACCCGCTGGTGAGCGTGCTGATCGGCGTGTTCATTGTATGGAGCGCATGGGGCATCCTGCGTCAGACCATTCACATCCTGCTCGAAAGTGTCCCCGAAAATGTAAATATTCCTCACATGGTGGGGGAACTCCGCACTGTGCAAGGCGTGCGCGATATTCACGACTTGCACGTGTGGAGCATCAGCGAAAACCTGCGCATGCTTTCCGCCCATGTGGTGATCGACAACGTTTCCATTGGCGAAGGAGTGAGTATCCAGCAGAATATCAACGAACTGCTCACCCACGGATACAACATCCAACATGCCACACTGCAACTCGAATGTGAAAGCTGTCAATCCGGTGAATTGTTTTGCAAAATCACCAAACACCATCACATTCATGAATAAATCCACGTAACGTCAAAGAAATAGAGCATCATTAAAAAAACAAACCCACCCACGAAGGATTAATTTCGGGGTGGGTTGTGTTTTCGTACGATAGGTTACGGGTTGACCGGCTGATTCTGCCAGCCGCGACCCTGTCCCATCATGCCATTGCCGCCGCGAGTACCCTGCGGACCTGTGCCTGTGCAATCACCGCTGCCGTACATCCCACCAAAGCCACGGGATTTCATCCAGTCAGCCTGCTCCTGGGTGATGACATTGGCTTTCACCGCCGCATCCAACGCATTTGCACGGACCTCGGTCATCACAGCGGGGAATTCTTCAGCGGTCACACCAGCGGAGAGGGCGATGTCGTACATGGTTTCGCCAGCCGCGAGGCGGGTATTGATGTCGTTCACGTTCAGGTTCAAATCCCTGGCGAACTCGGTCACCATGAAGGTGTGCAGCGCGCCCTGTCCATTATGCATTCCACGCCCGCCATAAGGCGGATTGGAATCCTGCGCAAAAACCACACCCACCCCTGTTGCCACCAGCGCCATCAGAACCAGCGCCACGATCAAAACTGTCTTTTTCATTGTTTGTACTCCTTTCGTTTTGTAGGTACAGCCATGAGTGTACATTCCATGTGTGAAGATTCTGTAAAGGATTTATGACGATCAGACGAAGAATTTTTCGGGTACGATTTTTGACTCTACTGCAAAAAGATCCTTAAACACAATCCGCAGGGCGCGAGGACACGAAGGTTAAATAACAGCAATTCCAAATCTGAATCTAACAATCTCAACGCAAAGCCGCCAAGACGCTAAGATTTTGACCTTTCCTCGACGGAATCGGCAAGAGTACCATCTGGCGCAGGGGCAATCCTAAAAAAGCCTTGCGGCCTTGCGTC
>JAUXWL010000389.1 GCA_030680155.1 Anaerolineales bacterium | reverse complement strand
TTTCCTTCGCAGATTCTCGATTCGCCGAAAAGACCTTTAGGGTTTCTTTGCGAGGAAAATGTATGGTAGAGAATTTCAAAGTAATTTCAGTATTATAGTCCGAAAATTATCATGGGGCGAACGCCCCAATTGTAAAGAGGTGTGTATCATGGGAATAGTGCTTAATATCATTGTTTTGGCGTGATTAACAAAAAAAGATGGCGGGTATTTCTATCCGCCATCTTTTTTTGTTACGTGGTATTGCTTATGGGCGGGTGTACGCGCTTACATCACCGCCCAGGTCTGCGATCGAGTCGATCAGGAACTGGATCACAAACTTGGGGTTGTGGGTGTAGGCGCCCGGGTCTTTCAGAACGTACTGGTAGTTGAAGGCGGCTTTGAGCAGGCGGGGTGTCCACGCCGCGTAGCCCTTGCCTTCGGCATTGAAGAAGTAGGGATAGGCGTATGCGTCGTAGGAGATCACGCCACCCGCGCCCTCGGAGTACACTTGCATCCGGGCGTAGAGGGCTTCGGTGAGGGTGTCGATCTCGCCCTTGATGCCTTCGGTCACATCGCCGTCGCCGTCATAGTCCACATCGCTTTCGCGGATGGCTGTCGGGTCGGTGGTGTCGTGACAGGTTTGGCAGGTTTCGACTTTGGGTTCAAGCGCGTGGACATCGTGACAGTCCTGACACTTGTTCATTTTGCCGTCGTCACTAGCGTGCATGTTCTGACCTACATATTCCTTGCCTTCGTACATGTAGGCGCCCTGGACATCCGCGCCGAAGATGGTTGCGCCGGCAGCGAAGTAGTGAATGTTGCTGAAGCGGATCTTGGCATCGGGGGTGTCGAGGTCTTTGCCTGCGAGAGCTTTGTTGACGGTGGGGGTGGAGGAGCGTCCCTGATGGCAGAGGATACACATGTTGCCTTCGTCAGCGACGAAGTTGCCATCGGCATCCTTGCCGCCGAAACTGACAGCCGTACCGCTGGGGAAGGTCACGCTGGCGACTGCATAGCGTTCGGGCCAGGCGGCTTCGTTGTGGCAGGTGGAGCAGGCAAAACCGTTGGAGGCTTCGTTCGGCAGGTTGGCGCCATGCTCTAGGAACTGGGGCAAGCCAGAGGCGCTGTGGCACTTGGAACAGGCGGCTTCGACTTCGTATACGGGGTTGCCTTCATCGTCGAAATCCCAATGACGGAACGCTTCGGTGTTGCCAGCGAAGTGACCCGCGTCATCGCGCGCCATATTGTTTACGTCACCGCCGAGGTCGGCAATCGAGTCATGGAGCAACTGGACGATGTACTTGTTGCCATGGGCAAACGCACCGGGGTCCTTGAGGGAGACCTGGTAGTTGTAGGCGGCCTTGAGCAGGCGGGCGGTCCAGGTAGTGTAACCAACGGCTCTACCATCGGCTTGATCGGCGGCGCCGTCGCCATCGGCATCAGCAAACCAGTAGGGGTAGGCGGCAGAGTCGTAGACGATGCCGACGCCGGCCTTGCTGGAGGCGTATTTCTGAATTTCGGCATAGAGTGCGGCTTGCAAGCCTTCGATCTCATAGAACATGCCTTCAGTTACATCGCCATCACCATCATAGTCTTTGACAGAGGAGACCATGCGAACGTTCTTCAGGTCTTCCACTGTGGAGACGTCTTCATGGCAGAGCGCGCACTGCTCGACTTTGATTTCGAGGGTATGCGGGTTGTGACAGCCGGTGCAGGAGTCATAGCCTTCGACATGGTCGTTCTTGGAGTCGTAGACCAGTCCTTCGTATTGATATCCACCTTGCACCTGTCCGCCGTAGAGTGTGGCGGCGGCGGCGTAGTAATGGACATTGCGGAAGCCAAAGCGGACATCGTTACCCTGGTCATCCTTGATCGGGGCGACGACAGCATCGTCATCGGTGATGGCGAAGCGTTCGATCTGCGCATCCACACTGACCTTGGACTCACGTCCCTGATGGCATTCCATACAACGGACATCGTCACCAGCGGTGATCTCGATGCCGGATGGGAATTTCACGGTGGTCTTGGAAATGGTTCCAGCATTGTGGCACGCCACGCAGGTCACGCCTTGGGCGTCGGCGGCGGCTACGGCGGCATCCACTTTACCAGCCTCGGAGCCATCGACACCGAGGAAATCCTGGTAACCATCAGCGGAATGGCACTTGGCGCAGGAAGTGGGCACTTCGGCGGGGTCTTCTGCGTCCCAATGGCGGAAGGGTTCGCTGGCCACATCAGCATGACCGGAACCTTGCCACTCTGCCAGATAGGGCATTTCCGGCTGGGGTGCTGCTGCTACAGGGGCTTCGGTGCCTTCTGTAACGGGCTCGGTGGTTGCTGCACCGCCGCCGCAGGCCGCCAACACTGCGCTGACGATGATTAACACACCGATCAAAATGAGCATTTTCTTAAGATTCATTGTTGCATTCTCCTTTTATTAAAAAAAGTGGAAAGAAATGGTTATGTATTTGAGTTTGAAACCTCCTTTACAGAGAGAGGGATTGAATAGGGGAATTGGATTGACTTTGTGTAATCCGAGCAAGTACCTCAGAATTCTACGCATTTGGAAGATTAATAGCAAGTTAATTTAGGCTATATGTTTTGTGACAAAAGTCACGATTATTTGGATGAAGTTTATGCTGGTATGACAGGAGGGTGAATAGACAAATTATATATCATCTGGGCAGCAATTCCAAATCTAAAATTGTGTAGAAGGCAAAGATGCCAAACCTTAACGCAAAGACGCAACGCCGCAAGGCTTTTTTAGGATTGCCCCTGCGCCAGATGGTACTCTTGCCGATTCCGTCGGGGAAAGGTCAAAATCTTAGCGTCTTGGCGGCTTTGCGTTGAGATTGTTATAATACCCACGGTCACAAATTGCGCTTTCCACCCTCTGAAAAAGCGCAATTTGTGACCGAGTGCGGTATAGATTCAGATTTGGAATTGCTGGAAATAAAGGCGACGGTTCGAAAGGAACCGTCGCCTTTTATGTTAAACTTCGCCCATGTACAAAGCGAAGACACTTTTTTTCACCGCGCCGAAGAAATTGGAAGTCTGCGAAGCGACTCTGCCGCCACTAAAAGCGGATGAAGTGCTCGTGAAAACCGTCTGCTCCACCATCAGCGCAGGGACGGAGATGCTGGTCTATCGCAATCAGTTCCCGCAGTTGATGGATGCGCATGACTCGATGAGTAGTGAGTTGAAATATCCGCTGGCGTATGGGTATGCCTGTGTGGGGCGGGTGAAGGAAATGGGGAAAGAAGTGAATAGGGAGTGGAAGGACAGGCTGGTCTTTGCATTCCACCCTCATGCTTCATCCTTCATCCTTCATCCTTCATCCTTGATCCCTATTCCCAATTCCCTATCTCCTGAGAATGCCTGCTTCCTGCCGAACATGGAGACGGCCGTCAATCTCGTGCAGGACGGCGCGCCCATTTTAGGTGAGCGCGTTTTGATATTGGGGCAGGGAATCGTCGGCTTGCTGACAGCTTCTTTATTAAGTGAATTTCCGCTTGAGGATTTGGCGGTTGTGGATAATTTTGAATTACGAAGAAATGCGTTACACGTCGCAGGTCAAAGGTCAATGGTCGAGAGCCTTGCCTTGCAAGACCTTCGACGTTCGACTTTTGACTTGGTTTATGAACTCACTGGTTCCCCGTCCGCGCTGAACGACGCCATCGAGCACACCACCTTCAGCGGACGAGTCGTCATTGGTTCATGGTATGGGCAGAAACGCGCGGAAATTGACCTTGGCGGGGCCTTCCACCGTTCGCGCATCCGACTCGTATCGTCACAGGTCAGCACCATTGCGCCTGAGCTATCGGGACGGTGGGACAAGCCCCGCCGTTTTGATGTGGCATGGAAGGCACTGGAGCGCATCCAGCCCGAGAAGTGGATCACGCATCGCTTTTCAATTGACGAAGCAGAAAAAGCATATCAACTGCTGGATGAACATCCGCAGGAGACAATACAGGTGGTACTCGATTATGAAATTTAACCGTCTAACTCTTGATACGTGCCACACCGCTACAGGCATCGTGCTCATCATTGACGTGCTGCGGGCCTTCTCCACAGCAGCGTATGCTTTCTCGCGCGGCGCGAAGCAAATTCACCTGGTCAGTGGCGTGCAAGAGGCGCTGGACTTGAAAGCGCAACTACCTAACGCCAAAGCCATGGGCGAAGTATATGGACTTCCGCCAGCAGGCTTCGACTTCGGCAACTCCCCCACGCGCATCCTTGAACATGACCTGACGGGCATCACACTTGTCCAACGCACGGGGGCAGGGACGCAGGGCGCTGTGCGATGCATCAATGCCGAGGTGATGCTGGCAACAAGTTTTGTTGTGGCGCGAGCAACAATGAATTATGTTCTGAAATTAAACCCCAATGAAATCACCTTTGTCATCACAGGCGGGTTCGGAAACGATGAGGATGTAGCCTGTGCCGACTTTTTGGAGAAACAGTTTACAGGCGCCGCCCTGAGCCCGACGAAGGGTCAGAAAACAGAAGCGCAGGAATATATCCGCCGCGTATACGCATCACGAGATGCTCTCGAACACATGGAAGACCATCCCCAATTCCCCAAAGCCGACCTGGATTATTGCTCACGCATCAATGCCTTTGATTTCGCCATGCCGATCGTGCGAAGCAATGGGAACCTCATTATGAAAACTGTAAGGAACAACAATGTCATTTGAATTCATCCTTATCATTGCCGCAAGCCTTCTACTCATCAGTGTTCTGGTAAGCAAGATATCGGACTCTTCCGGGATCCCCGCTCTCCTGCTCTTTCTTGGCATTGGTATGCTGGCTGGCTCAGATGGGCTTGGGGGAATTTATTTCGACGATCCCGCACTGACACAATTCATTGGCATTGTAGCGTTGAATTTAATTCTGTTCGCAGGTGGTCTCGACACACAATGGAAGGATGTGCGCCCCGTTTTAAAATACGGTGTGGCGCTCTCCACACTTGGGGTTTTTATCACGGCATTGGTCGTGGGGGTTACAGCACAATATCTATTGGGCTTCACTCTTCTGCAAGGGTTATTACTGGGCGCAATCGTTTCCTCCACCGACGCAGCGGCTGTCTTCTCAATTCTGCGTTCGAAAAGTTTGGGGTTGAAAGGCAAACTGCGTCCGCTGCTCGAACTTGAGTCAGGCAGTAACGACCCGATGGCAGTCTTCCTGACCATTGGTGTGATCCAATTACTGACACAGCCAGAAACTCAAGTCACTGACCTGATTGGCACATTCTTTTTGCAGATCATCGTCGGCGTGTTGTGCGGATTTTTATTTGGGAAGCTGCTGGTCTTTCTCGCCAACCGTATCGGGCTTGGGTTCGATGGGCTGTATCCCGTTCTAACACTTTCGATCGTTTTTCTTGCGTACAGTGTCACCAACACCTTGTATGGAAATGGATTTCTCGCCGTCTATCTTGCAGGCATCGTGGCAGGACATCAGGATTTTGTGCATCGCCGTAGCGTCATCCGTTTTCACGACGGGGCGGCATGGCTGATGCAGATCACCATGTTCTTGACACTGGGACTGCTGGTCTTCCCTTCGGAAATCCCGCCGATCATCACTACGGGACTGCTGGTTGCTGCTTCATTGATCTTTCTCGCCCGCCCGATCAGTATCTTTATTACCCTTCTGCCGACGAGTTTCACTATCAAGGAAAAAGCCTTTTTATCCTGGGTGGGGTTGCGTGGCGCGGTTCCAATTATTCTTGCCACCTATCCGCTTCTGGCAGGACTC
>JAUXWL010000388.1 GCA_030680155.1 Anaerolineales bacterium | reverse complement strand
GAATTCTTCCTCTTCAAAGGCGAGAACGGTCACGGCATTCACCCTGTCCCCCACGATACAGGCGGTTACTTCGATTTCTCATCCTTCGATGAAGCCGTGGTCGTGCGCACCGCGCTAATGGACGCGCTCGACAGCATGGGGCTGGATGTGGAAGTCGGTCACCACGAAGTAGCGCTCGGTCAGCATGAAATTGACTTCCGCTTCGCAGACGCCCTCAAAGCTGCGGACAACGTCCTGACGCTTAAGTACACCGTGAAGGCAATTGCCGCCCAGCATGGGTTGGTCGCTTCGTTCATGCCCAAGCCTGTGTACGGCATCAACGGCTCTGGGATGCACTGCCACCAGTCTCTCTTCGATATCAAGACGGGCGAAAACCTGTTCTTCGATGACAAGGATGAAGCCAAGCTTTCCAAACTGGCGTACTCCTTCATTGCGGGTCAATTGGAACATGCCCGCGCGCTGGCGGCAGTCGTCGCCCCGACTGTGAACTCGTACAAGCGCCTGGTGCCCGGTTATGAAGCGCCTGTGTACATCGGCTGGGCACAGCAGAACCGCTCGGCGCTGATCCGCATTCCGCGCTACACTGAAGGACGCGATAAGTCCGTGCGCGCCGAACTGCGTTTCCCCGATCCGTCATCGAATCCGTATCTGGCATTCACCGTGATGCTTGCCGCCGCACTCGACGGCATCGACCGTAACCTCGCCGCTCCGAAGGCGCTCAACAACATCAACCTGTATCACCTGAACAAGGAAGAACGCACCAAACTCGGCGTGACGGAATTGCCCGGCTCGCTGGGCGAAGCGCTCGCCGAACTGGAGAAGGACGAAGTGTTGAAAGCTGCAATGGAACCCACCACCTACGAAGCGTATATGCGCGCGAAACTGGAGGAATGGGATGAGTACCGCCTGCGCGTTTCTGATTACGAAATCGAACGTTATTTGGAAAATGCGTAAGCAGTTGGCTGGTAGCTGGTAGCTTTTAGCAGTTGGCTGTAAGCTGTTGGCTATAAGCAAAAAAGGCATCGGGGTTTCAAACACCCGATGCCTTTTTTGTTTGAAGCTGCCCGCCTGACACTTCAACTGTGGGCTGACCTATTTTTTCATATAATGCCCACGGTCATATCATGCCCGTAGGGTATATCATGACCGCGCTGGGTATAGTCGGGTTTACGCGATATGCAAAATAGACTTCTCCACCTTGTTCCCAACCTTTGCGACGCGCCGCCAACTGCTGTTGTCGTTGAGCGAGATCCAGCGGCGTTCCTCGGTGCGATAGAACCAGTCCTTGTCCTGCTGATAATACACGAGCACGCCGGTTGACTCCCAGATATTGAGAATTTCATTGCCATGCGCATGAGTGTCGTCAAAGTCGGTGGTGGCGCGCTGACCCATCTCGCTGTAAAGTTCGTTAAGTTCAAGCAGCAGTGTGTTGATCTCAGGCGAAAGATGGCTGACCTTCAGTCCAATACGCCTGGCCTCCTCGAACAAAATCGGATACCCGTGCGAAGGATATTTGGAGTTGAGCGTGGATGCAATCTGCTCGGCAGACTGTTCTTCCTTGATGTGGTATGCGAGCAGTTCCTTGCACAACATGATGGAAAGCGACTCAGCACGGTCCACTGCGCCGATGACGAGGGGATGCACATGCGCGAACAATTGTTGATATGGATTCTCGCTCGAATCGGACCCTTGAGCCTGCCACAGTTTCACGACGCGGTTCAATTCATCCAGGCTGACGCTGACGCGGTCATTGTCACGGTCAATCGGCGAAAGGGAATGTGTGAGGGAGGTATCCACCGAAGTGAGATACGCCATCGGCCCCATGTGGATTTCGTTCGCGCCGAGCGTAATCATGGTCGCTGCCGAAGCGCATTCGAGCGGGATAACCGCCACAATTTCATCGCAATACTGGCGCAGTAGATTCACAATCCGCAGGGAAGCCTGTCCATTGCCGCCGCTGGATTTGAGAAAGAGATATATCTTTTCCTGCCGCCCGATCTTTTCAAGCAGTTCGAACAACGCCAACACATCGTCATGACACACACTTCCACGCGGATTGTTGAAATACGTTACGAGCGTGCCGCCGAGTTTTTTGGTCAACGATTTGATGATGGACTGCGATTTATTGAATAAAATGGGAGGTTGTTTTGTTTTGTTGTTATTTTGGGCTGCCATACTTTAATCTCCTTACCTGTAAACTGGGCAGGATGGTATCACTTTTTTTGACAGATTTGAACTGGACGAATGTACTACCTTATCCAGCGCGGTCTTTATATAATACCCACGGTCGCAAATTGCGCTTATCCCCTTCTGAAAGAGCGCAATTTGTGACCGCGCTGGGTATAGTATTGATCTTGAGAATCTATCACAACCGCGAAGATTTTTACGCATCCTGTAGGTCACGTTAAGCGCCCAGATATGGGTGTGTAACGTGACTGTCACGCTGCAAGCGTGACCTACATTTTGGCTGCGGTTAGCCGCGCTATGGAATCTTTTTTTCTCGTGGCTACCTGCGAGACCACAACCATCCGCCTACAAACCCCAGCGCTTGTCCCGCAAGGACAAAGGTCATTACCCCGCTCAAGCCTGCGCCCACGAGCCAGTTGGGAAGACCGAAGAGACCAAAGGCAAGAAAGTTATAGGCGAACAACCCCCCCAGCAGCATACCCAGCGTTAAACGTAGGGCAGATTGGCGATTGAAAAATTGAGAACCTATGCCATACATCGCCGCCGCACACAAAACAACAATGAACATGGCAACCATCCATGTCGGAAAGCGCGGATACCCCTCCGGGGAAATGTACGGATTCTCCTGCACTGGCTCCGGCGGCTCGGGCGTTGGCTCAATGGACTGGGTCAATTCAGGGACAACCACCGTCACCGCCACTGCGCCCGATTGCGAAACGTCCAACTGCAACACTTCAGAGATCACGGCAGGCTCGCTCGCAACACGGATTTCCAATAGTCCGGGTTTATCCAACCCGAAGGAGGCGCGCGCCACGCCCTGCGTTGTCACTGATTCCACCTGCTGTAAAATGCCTCCGCCTTCGCCTATTAACAACATCGAGAACTGCACCACCGTCCCATCGGGGACGGAATGCCCGTTATGGTCTTCAATAACGCCCGTGCGAATGGCAATCGTATCGCCAATGCGGAAGAGCGGAATCGGAGTCGGCTCGGGAGTGAGAAATGAATTGGAGGGCGCGGGGGCAGGCGGCAGGTCCAGAGAGAGCGCGATGATCTGCTTCGGGTCTGGAGTCATGACCGAAATCAAATCATATCCCACCGCTGAAACAGAGACAGGCGATGCGCCGAGAGGAGTCAATTCCTGAAAAAGCAGGCGGGCAGCCACATCTACAAACTGTGATTGCTTGCCGTACAACGCATAATAGGCGGTGAATTTTGAAATGGTGGTGGTATCGAAATAATACGGCGCGGCAAATGAAAACAGGATCACCCGCTTATCACGTAAAAGATCAGGGCGTTCGCGGAAGAAGCGGCTGATGAGCGCAGGCTGCCCCTGTGACGCGCCCGTAATCGAAATGACAACCCAATTCGCAGTACTTAATTCATCACCAAACAGTGGGTTATTTTCGGGGGCGTCGTCCAGCAGGGCTTGCAGGTTTTGAAGTGAATAGGAGGCAAGCCTGAAATCCTCCACCTGATTTCCGCTCTGCGGCCCATACAATTGCAGGACGGCAGACTCCAACGCCTCTGTCGCCAACAGCGGCTGGGCCGGGCACGCGGAGCATTGCTTCACACTGGAAGAGTCTGTGATGAAGACCATGCGGTCGCTCGGCTGGGGCGGAACGGGGATTACGGAAGTAAGGTCTTGCAAATCCGGGCTGATGATCGTGGCGGAATTACGCGCTACCGCAAAGGTGATATCCGCCGCATTACCCAACGTTGATAATCCATCTTCATCCACAGTAACATGGGAAAGCGTAAAACTGTCGTACAGGTTAAGCTTTGCAGCAATGATCCTCGCAGCGGACGAATCCACGCGCTGGGCAAAAGCGGGGTCTTCGCGGTATTTCTGGACGAAGAAATCCAGAATACGAATGACGGTTGTATATGTATCGGGGGCATCACCGGAACGGATATTCCCAAGATACAACATGTCATTGCCCGCCAGAAAGGCATCCCGTGCGGCAATACGGGCGGAAAACTGTCCGCCGCCGATTGTGTAAAAATCACTGACAGAATTCGCGCCGAGATTATCGCTGATCAGCAGCCCGCCATCGGTGTGCCAGGTTAAAAATTGAGGCAGTGCCAGGATCTGGCTTAATGCCTGCGGGTCAAAACTGATCGGGCGGGTGGTTGCGCGGATATTTCCCTGAAATCCCTGATAGCGGACATGAGAGACAAGCAACCCATCCACAGTTGCCTCTAGGGAGGGCGCCGATCCCGTCACCGCAATGAACGGCGCAAGCTCGATCTGCTTCAATTGCTCCAATGATTTACGAACAGTGGAAACCTCTTCTTCCGGGAGTCGGTCCGCGCCGCCCACACCGGGGAAGTGTTTTGCGATCACAAGCATTTGCCCGTCACTGCCGCGATGCAATCCGGTCACATAGGCGCGTCCCATTTCGCCCACCCAGAATGGGTCTCCGCCAAAAACGCGCGTACCCAGGTCACTGCCTGAAGCATGAGGCGCTTCCAATACATCCAGCGCAGGGCCGATGAACAGATTGAATCCCAATGCAGAAAGTTCCCTGCCGCGCACCACACCCACCTGTTCCGAAAGCAGCGTGTTCCATGTTGCGCCAATCGCCATTTCGCCTGGCAGGGGCGTCAACCCGTTAAGAATTTGATCGGTGGGATAGCCATCACCTTCCTGTGCGATCCCAATAAATAGCGGAATATAGGCAGGGTTGAACTCCCGCCCGGTCTCCGGGTCGGTGGAGGATTTCAGATAGGCATCCCACTCCAACCTTTGCAAGGCTTGGGTCAATTCATGGGTTTGGGTCAGCGGATTGCTCGTCGCAAAATTATCGTTGCCTGCCATTAACATCACCCCGCCCACATGGTGGCGCTTGATCAAGTCGTAGATCAGCGAAGCAGAACTGGTATCTGTTCCGTCGAACGAAACCAAAAACAACTGCCCAATTTTTTCCTCGGCAGTCATCTCATTCAAGATGACACGCACTTCAGCGGGCGGAGTGGGGGTTTGCGCCTGCGCCGCTCCCGGCAGCAGGGTAACGAGAAAAATAAAAAGGAGAATAATTCGGATTAAACGCATCGCCCCCCCTTATAACACATCTGGACTTTAAGACAAAATGGACGCCGCTCAATGAACGACGTCATGTCCGCTTCGCGCCCAGCCGAAGCCTGCTCCCGGCATTCGGATAAATTCACCCGCCCCTCCCCAGTGCATGCAACGCGGTTGCGGGATCATCCGTGAATAGGCCATCCACGCCCCATTCTTTCAAACGGAGTACTTCTGCGGGTGTGTTTGCCGTCCACACATGCACACGGCGCTTGATGCGGTGTGCGCGCTGCACCTGCTCCCTGCTGGCATTTGAAATGTAGGGATGCAACGCCTGATAATCACCGAACATGAATCCAAAAGAGCGCGCCCACAGTCCGATCAACCCCGGCATGGCGAGCAAGCCGCGCGGCACGGAAGGTAGTATCCGGGAAGCGATCTTCAAATTGGAAGCAAAGAAGGATGAAAAGATGATCTGTTCCTGATTGTTGTGACGTTTTATCAGTTCGCACACTTTTTTGGTCAAGCCATCGCGCGGGGTGGAGTAATTGGTCAATTCGATGTTGATCAGCCGATCCCTGCCGACGGTTTCGAAGACTTCTTCCAGCAATGGGACTTGTGCGCCGGCAAACTTCGGGTCGAACCACGCGCCTGCATCCAGTGTACGGATGGCATCGAGTGTGAACGAAGCGACCTTGCCGCTGCCATTCGTGGTGCGGTCCACGGTGGTGTCGTGGATGACGATCACCTGTCCATCGGCGGTTAGCTTGGCATCGAGTTCGACACCGTCCGCGCCTTTTTGGATGGCCTGCGAAAATGACGGCAGGGTGTTTTCCGGGGCGTGTGCGAGATCGCCGCGATGAGCGAGAATGATTGGGCTGGGAAAATGTTGAAGCATGGCGAATCAGGTATCGGTTAAGGGGGATGCGGTTAAATATCCACGAAGTAGGCTTTGGCGGCGTGGTCGATCATCTCGCGGCTCATGACCGGCGGGACGGAAAGATAAGAGGCGATGTCCAGTATCTGGTCGCACAGATCGCGCGGATGGGAGGCGCGCAGTTTGCGGTTGCGCTTGATGTACCACTCCTGAAGGAGATAGGCCAATGACTGGTCGTTGTATTCGATGCGTTTATCCAACGCGACGCGTTTGAAGATTTCGCGGTATTCCTCAAAGGACGGGTCGCCGATTTCGATCTTGTGACGCAGGCGGCGCAGGAAGGCTTCATCCACGAGGTCTTTGGGCGGCAGGTTGGTGGAGAACACGATCAGCACATCAAAGGGGACTTCCACTTTGCGCCCGGTGTGCAGGCGCAAATAATCCACACGGTTTTCAAGCGGGACGATCCAGCGGTTGAGCAAGTCACGCGGGCGGACTTGTTGACGCCCGAAGTCGTCAATGAGCAGGATGCCGCCATTGGCTTTCACCTGAAATGGGGCTTCGTAGAATTTGGTCGTGTCGTCAAAGACAAGGTCGAGACCTTCGAGGGTCAGTTCACCGCCGACGACAATGAATGGTCTGCGGATCTTGACCCAGCGTGGGTCGCGGCGGGTGTTGGAACGCAATCCGCCTGTTGAGCTTGAGCCGGATGGGGTTTCTGCGTCCTGTGCCAGGCTGTGGCTGACGGCATCGTACACTTTGATGACCTGTCCATCCAAATACAAGGCGTACGGAATGTACATGGTCTGGCTGAGGACGAGGTTGCCGAACGCGCGCGCAATGCTGGTCTTGCCGTTTCCAGGCGGACCATACATGAAGATGGATGTTCCCGAATTGAGAGCGGGACCGAGCCTTTGAAAGCTGGCTTCGGAGATGACCATCTGTGAGAGGATTTGGCGCATGGTGCGTGTGGTGACCGCCAAACGTCCGCTTTTTTGGCGGCGGATGGATTCGTTATAAACTTCGAACGGGACGGGGGCAGGTCCTGCATATTGGCTGCGGTCCAACGCCTCACGGGCGCGGAGAATGCCCGCATTTGTGATGCCATAGGTGTAGGCTCCATCGCCAAGACCGCCCTGCGAGGATTTCACTTCGATAAATTTTTCCTGTTTCAGTGTGGTTAGCAGTTGATCGGTCACCCCGGCAAGTGGAAGCGCGATCTCTTCTGAAATCTTGAAGCCCGTCAGGTAACCGCGAAAATAAAGCACTTTCAAAACCAGGTCTTGCAGCCAAAGGGGCGAAAGACCTGTATCTTCGAGGTTATTGATCTGCGGGGGCGAAAATCCGCCGACAGGCGCAGGCATTTGCCCAGTTTGTTTCATCATAGGTATCACCAAATCCCGGCTGGAGAATTTTTTTGTGTGTACGCAAACCATGTCAGGTGACTTGCTCCCTGCGCCGTCCCCGGCGCAGGATTTCCCTCGCAAAACGCCGCCGAGGACGGCGGCTTGAGCGACTGCCGCTGACAACCTTTGCATGCACACATTTTTTTCGTTCGAGCCTGATTATACTTCTTTTCGTTTATAATCCAGCCGCTATGAAACTATCTGTCATAATCCCTGTTTACAATGAAGTTGAAAGCATCCAGACCATCCTCAAGCGGGTGCATGCGACCAAACTTGTCCACGAAATCGTAATTGTGGACGACGGTTCAATGGACGGCACACGCGATGTGCTGAAAAAGCTGGACGGCAAAAAGGGCGTGCGCGTAATCCTGCATGAAATGAATCAGGGTAAGGGCGCCGCTGTCCGCACAGGCATGACTGCCGCAAAAGGTGACATTCTGCTGATCCAGGATGCAGACCTGGAATACGATCCACGCGATTACGCGGAACTGCTGAAGCCCATCGAAGAAGGGCTGGCGGACGTGGTATACGGCTCGCGTTTCCTCGGGCGCGCCCACCGCGTAACAATGTTCTGGCACATGGTTGCGAACAAAGCACTGACTTTGCTGACAAATCTCCTCTACGACACCATTCTGACCGATATGGAAACGGGCTATAAGGTCTTTCGCCGCGAAGTGATCGAGGGCATGGTCATCCGCGCGAACAGTTTCAATTTTGAGCCTGAATTCACCGCAAAAATATTAAAGCGCAAGTATCGCATCTTTGAAGTGCCGATCACATTTAATCCGCGTGATTATTCGCAGGGCAAGAAGATCAAACTGCACGATGCCTTCGAGGCCGTGTGGGCGCTGATCAAGTATCGGTTTGTGGATTAAAAAATACAATCAACCCCTAATTCAATATAGGATGTGGTTTGCCTTTAAAAACAAACTCCCCTCGCAACTTAATTGCGAGGGGAGTTTGTTTTTAAAAAGCGAATACTACGGTCTGACGTACACCGTGTAATCGTAGGTGTAATTTCCCGCTGCATAATCAGAAGTACCGTCGTTGATTCCGCTCATGAATACGATCTGCGTGGAAAGGCGATGCTCACCGGGCTTCCAATCGGAAAGGGCGGTATACACCAGGCGGCATTGCTGTCCGCCGGACTCAACTTCAAACACGCTGAATTGCTCCAGGGGGATATTCTTGCCTGCCAACGTGAACTTCAAGTTGATCTGGCTAAAGTTCTCTTCAAGCGTGGCAGTATCCTGCGCGCACCAGGCATACGCCCAGATCAATACTTCAGATTTGGAAAGCGCAATCGTGTATTTCAAAACCCCGGGGATGGAATACTCCGCGTCGGTGTATTGCTCACGGGCAGCAGACTCAAGGAAACTGGCCCCGCCTGAAAGCGCGTTCTGCGCCTCTTCCCCCGCTGCCAGTTTGGGCGGCGCGGACGGTGTGATCCCCGCCCCGGCAGGTTCAAGCACGGCTTTGATGGCGGCCTGCAACACTACGTCTTCCAGTGAAATAGCAGTGACTTCGTCCACGGGGACGCGCAGCGTCGGCGGAACCCCCTGCCCTTCGAGGAAGATCCCGCCACCGGGTAGGACGAAGCGTCCCGTCGGCACGGTAAGGGAGAAATTTTCGGGCAGGATAAAACTTCCACGCGCAGTTTCCGCTTCCACACCTGCGGTCGGGGTCTGTCCGACAACGATCATGCCCGGCACCTGACTGAATCCGTAGGCTTCGATCTCGCAGGCGCTGAAACAGGCCTGCCCAACCAGCAGGGTCATTTTGTCGAAGCGATACTGATTTTGATTTGGCAGAATTCTCTCAGGCAAACCTTCCGACTCGAACTTGCCCGTCTTTTCGCTGTAATATTCCAACTGCCCCATGTCAATTTCCTGGTCGGTGAGGAAACCTGCCAGACCCAGCGGCGCGCCGCCTGTGTTGTAGCGCATATCAATGACGATGCCTGCAACTTGATTGGCTTCAAAACGCTGCAACGCGCGCTCGAAGAGACGGATGATGAGCGCAAGGTCATCCGAATTGGTATTGATGCGGATGTACCCGATCAGTTGGCTGCCTTCGGTAATGAAACGCGCATCCACGGGGTTGAACGATGTGCGGTCCACGCCAAAGTTGACGGATGTGCGGTTGAAACTCTGACGCTCCGTCACCGCCGTTAAAGTGACAGTTTGCACCGGCTCGCCGGGATTCGCAAAGATGATAGACGCTTCCGTACCGGCAGGCGCTGCCACCAAATAACGCGCCTTTTGATAGCGAATGGCAAAATCGGAAGATTGCAGCGCATACGACTGTGCTCCACTGATGGCTTCGGAAATCTCCACGCCGTTGAAATCAAAAATCTCCGCGCCTACTTGCATGCCCGCCGCCTGCGCGGGACCACCCTCCACAATGAACATGGCGGTCACACGGCCGCTGTCCAACTCACGGATGGCAAAGCCATAGCCGCCTGCGGTGGCGGTTGAAAAATCGGCATTGGCATAATCCCCGCCGTCCAAGCCGACGTGCCCATCCTTGAATGCCCAGGTGAAATCACGCAAGGCCAGGTAAAAATCGTTGGGGTTTTTATCCTGCTCCGCCTGCTCCACACGCGGATGGATTTCTTCATACAGTGTGTCCCAATCGGGAGCCTTGCCTTCAATATCAGTAAACGCATATTCCTTGCGGACAGTCTCGAACATGGCATCGAAGGCTTCCGTGTAACTCATGGACGAAAAATCCTTGATGGCAATATCCTGCGGCTCGAAGAGCGTCAACTCCGCCTCCGCATCGCGGATGATCGCGAACGGCTCCTGGTCAAGGTCGATCACGGAATATCCCGCAGGCAGGGACATCACAGGGTCATCCACCGTGAAAAGCAATCCATCCGCGCCAAAGCCGCTGGGGAAACTTTGCTCCGCATCCACCGCCCAGACGACTAACTTCCCGCCGATCACTTCGTCCTTATTCTCACGGTCGGTTTTGATCGAAGCCAGATACGAGGGCCAGCCGCGCGAGCGGTCATCGCCTTCAGAGAAGGGGCCTCCATATAAATTTGGCGAATACGCCACGGCATAAACCTGCACGCCCACATCCTGAACGCCGTCGTTATCCACGTCATTGAATTCACCGCGCGGCAGGGCAGGCAGGTTTAGTTCGTACGTGCCCGAAAGACTCTCCGCATCAAACGTCATAAAACCCAGCACCTGCGACGCAACCGGCAACTCCCACTCTTCATCGCGGATGACAAATCCGCGCATATCAACAAGCGCAACAGCGTTCTCCACATAATAGCGCGTCAGCACAAAATCATTCGTTACATTGTATGTGCCTTGCAGCAAGGTTGGCTGGCTTTCATCCACCACCACAGGCTCAGGCGTCTCCCCTGACGGCGCGCATCCCACCAGCACAAGACTTACAACGGACATCAACAAAACGAAACGAAGTAACATGGTATTCATTGGTTCTCTCCTTGCGAAAGTGGAACGATTATAATCCCCCGCATGACCGATGTAACAACTCAACTCGCAACCGAATTTGAACGTGCCGCCCAGGCTCGTGTAAAAAAGAACGAAGGGCAGGCGCGTGTCTGCGCGAGGCGCGCGGCAGGCATTGCCATACGGGATTATCTCACCCGCAGAGGGATGTCCGTCCACAGCACGAGCGCCTACGACCTGCTGAATCTCCTCAAGGAAGATTCGCCTCTCCCCCCCGACCTGAAACTGGTCGCTGACCATCTGACATTGCGCGTCACGGAGGAATTCAAACTTCCCGTCGAAGCGGACCTGGTCGCGGAGGCGCGGTTGTTGTGTGATTGGCTGTTAACCAATTAGACCCCAAACATGGAGTCTAATTGTTATTCCGCAGGTCGGGCCTTCAGCCCGGCATTTTACAATTAAGGTCGTCACGCTAAAAGCGTGACCTACACACGCGGCCGACTCCCAACAAGGTAATAGAATGCGCGCGCAAGTGTAACCAGCAACAACATCCCAGACATCACGCCGCCAAAGATAAGGAACAACCTGTTCCAATCTCGCAGGCGCAGGGTGATCTCCTTGCGGCTGGGCATTTGCAGGCGTCCTTGCAGGCGTTGGACCAGGTCACGGGATGGAGTCACCCGCTTCAAGGTCCCAGCCAGATGCGCTTCGAGAGCATCCATAGTTTCTTCCTGAGGCTGGTGGGTCATCTTGCGTTTGGACATTCTATCTATTCCCTCATTAATTATTCGGCAGGATACAGGATCAAACCAACTGTGCCAGGGCCGAGGTTTGCGGCAATCGAAATGGACAGTTCGCTGATCATGGTTTCCTTATGGTTGAAGTGACTCTTTGCCTGTTCGAGCAGGGCTTCGCCTGATTTTGGATCACGCGCATGGACAACTGCAAGAAATACGGGCTGGTCGCCGAATTCTTCCTTTGCCATGGCGATCACGCGGTCCAGCGCGCCTTTGCGAGTGCGGACTTTTTCAGCCATGTTCAAGACACCCTCTTTGAGCACCGCAATCGGCTTGACGTTCAACACAGAAGCCAGCGCCGCCTGCATTGTCCCGACACGCCCGGACATTTTTGCATATTCCAAGGTATCCAGGGTCAGAATCACCAGCACCTTCGATTTGATACCTTCAACATAGTTGACGATTTCATCCACACTTTTACCCGCGCGTTCCATTCTGCGGGCTTCGCGACACATCAAGCCGATCCCGAGGGAACCGACAGCCGAATCAACCGGGATAACGTTGAATTCGCCCTTCAATTCCTCTGCGGCAGAAACAGCGGAAGCATACGTGCCAGAGAGTTTCGCGGTGATGTGAATCGAAAGGATGGTGTCCCCTTTCTGCGCGATCTTGCGATAGAACTCGACAAACTGGTGCGGAGACGGCTGGGAAGTTTTGGGAATGCGCTTGCTTTCATCCACCAGCTTGTAAAAACCTTCGTTATCCAATTCCACACCCTGCAGGTAGGACTTTTCGCCGAACAGGATATTCACGGGGATCGTCTCGATCCCATATTCCTGCGCCCATTCGGGCAGGATATCGGCGGCGCCATCGGTCACAATTCTCAACATGGGTTACTCTCCTTCAAGATTAAGATTTTGGTCTTCCAGTTGGTCTCGCAAAGCCAGAAGAGTACGGTGGTACAGACTCTTCACGGCTCCCTCGCTTCGTCCCATGATCCTGCCAATCTCAGCATTGGACATGTTCTCGACGAATTTCAAGATCAGTAAATTTTGCCGTTCCGGGGGAAGTTTACGGATCATTCGCAATAAAGCTTCCTCCTCCTGTGAGCGGACCAAATTCCGCTCAGGGTGATCGCCTTTTGTCGGCAGAATTGGCAGGTCATCCAGCGGAATCTCCTGCTTGCGGCTGCGGTCACGATGCCAGTTTGCCACAAGGTTATGCGCAATGCGATACAGCCACGCCGAAAACGGGACGCCCCGGTCGGTGTAATTTACGATGTGGTTCATCGCCCGCTGAAAAACACGCGCTGTCAGGTCTTCCGCGTCGTGCGAATTTCCGGTGCGATAATACACATAGTTGAAAATCCGTTCCACATAATGTTCATAGAGCTGACCAAAGGCATCTCGGTCACCCTGTGAAGCAAGCGCAAGGACTTCCTCTTCTTTGTATTCCTGTTCCGACAAGTTAAAAACCTTACCGGCGGAATTTGTTACTATAACACCGCCGGATTTTAGAAGTTGCTATCAGTATAACATGACCAATCTTCTATAAATGGTGGGGGGGGGGAAGGCAGTGTGCGTACAAAACATGTCAGGCAGTTGCTCCCTGTGCCGTACCCATTCTGGGCGCTTTCCCCGCCGCAGGATTCCTCTCGCAAAACGCCGCCGAGGATGTAAATGGGTATGTATACCCAGAAATGGGTATGTATGCCCAGAAATGGGTGCGACGACTTGAGCGATAGCCGCTGACAGCCTTTGCGTGTACACCCCACATTGCCCACATTGCAAAAAGGCAGGTCGAAAATATCTTTCGGTATAATCAAAGTTTGCTTGCTCCCGAAAAACATCTTGATTAACAGAACACATGTGCTATAATTGACAAGATTTCTCATAAGAAGGTTCATATATGTCATCCAACAAAATTCGTGTCGTGGGCGCGCGCGTCCACAATTTGAAAAATATCACCGTGGAAATTCCACGCGATAAGTTCGTCGTCATCACCGGGCTTTCGGGGTCGGGTAAATCGTCTTTGGCATTCGATACCATCTTCGCCGAAGGTCAGAGGCGTTATGTCGAGTCGCTTTCGGCGTATGCGCGCCAGTTCATCGGCCAGATGGACAAGCCCGACGTGGATTACATTGACGGTCTCTCCCCTGCCGTTTCGATTGACCAGAAATCCACCAGCCATAACCCGCGCTCCACTGTCGGCACCGTGACCGAGATATACGACTACATGCGCCTGTTGTTTGCGCGTGCGGGTATCCCGCATTGCCCGGTCTGCGGACGTGAAGTGGCAAAGCAGTCGGCGCAGGAGATCGTGGACAAGATCGAAAAACTCCCCGATGGCTCGCGTGTGTTGATTCTCTCTCCGCTTGTGCGTGCGCGCAAAGGAACGTATCAGGCTGTCTTCGAGGAAATTCGCAAAGCTGGCTTCACCCGCGTCCGTGTGGATGGTAATGCTCATTCACTGGACGATGAGATCGAACTCGACCGCTACAAACAGCACACCATCGAAGCGGTTGTCGACCGCCTCGTCATTTCACAGCATGAAGACAAGGAAGAAAAGAAATCTGCCCGCACTCGTTTGACGGATTCAGTCGAAACAGCCTTGAAATTTGGTGAAGGATATGTAACCGTTAATTTGGTGGATGGTAAAGAAGGTCAAAAGTCGAAGGTCGAAAGTCAAGCCAAAGACCTTCGACCTTCGACCTTCGACTTGAATTTTTCCGAACATCTCGCCTGCCCTGAACACGGCGTGAGTATTCAAGAAGTAGAACCGCGTACCTTCTCCTTTAATACGCCACAAGGCGCTTGTCAGGATTGTCAAGGACTCGGTTCCAAGCTGGAAATTGACCCACAGCGCATCATTCCTGACGATAGCCTGTCCCTAAACGATGGAGCGATCATCAGCATGGAGTGGAGCGGGCCGAAGGTCGAAGGCGGCTACTACTGGCAGAGTCTCATCAACGCCTCGAAAGCCTTCAAAATAGATTTGGATAAACCTGTAAAAGAGTTGTCCAAGGAAGCGATGAAGATCGTTCTGTACGGAACTGGCGACAAGCAGATCCAAATGACGTATCAGGGTGCGAACGGGAACGAATTCAAGTTCACCCGCGCTTTCGAAGGCGTGATCACCAACATGGAACGCCGCTACCGTGAGACAAACTCGGAATACATTCGCGAGAAGATTTCCGAGTTTATGTCCGACCGGCCCTGCCCAAGCTGCGGCGGCAAAAGACTTAATCCCGCAGCGCTGGCAGTCACTGTGGATGACGTAAATATTGTCGAAGCCAACTCATGGCCCGTCTTGCAGACACTGGAATGGGCGAAGAAAATCGCGGGCAAGAATTCCCCGCTCACCTCAAAGCAGAAAGCGATTGCGGAACGAGTCATCAAAGAAATCAGCGAGAGGCTCACCTTCCTCGTCAATGTCGGCTTGGATTACCTGACCTTGAATCGCTCCGCGGTTACATTATCCGGCGGCGAAGCACAGCGCATCCGACTTGCGACCCAGGTTGGTTCGCGTCTCGTGGGAGTTCTCTACGTTTTAGATGAGCCTTCGATTGGCTTGCATCCGCGCGACAATGCGAGACTGCTCGAAACGCTCAAGGGATTGCGTGACCTCGGTAACACCGTGCTGGTTGTGGAACACGATGATGAAACCATCCGCGAGGCAGATTGGGTGATCGATCTTGGTCCCGCTGCGGGTGAGCACGGCGGACAAGTCATCGCAGAAGGCACGCCCAGGCAGATTCTGGCGCACCCAAAGTCACTGACTGGACAATATCTCTCGGGCAGGAAACAGGTCGAGGTCCCGAAGAAGAGGCGCGAAGGAAACGGCAAGTCGCTAAACATCATCAATGCGACGGCGAATAATTTGAAGGGCGTGAATATTTCGATCCCGCTTGGAAAATTGATCTGCATCACCGGCGTTTCGGGGTCGGGGAAATCCACCTTGATGAGCGACATTATGTACAATGCGCTCGCCGCAAAATTGATGGGCGCGCGCACGCAAGCTGGCAAGCATGAACGTATCGAAGGCATCGAACACCTGGATAAGATCATCAACATTGACCAGTCTCCAATCGGGCGCACGCCGCGCTCGAACCCTGGGACATATACAGGCCTGTTCGACGAAATCCGCAAGCTGTATGCCGAACTACCTGAAAGCAAAATCCGCGGATATAAGCCCGGGCGCTTCTCATTTAATGTGCATGGCGGGCGCTGTGAAGCCTGTCAGGGACAGGGTGAATTGCGAATCGAAATGCAGTTCCTGCCCGACGTGTACGTGCCGTGTGATGTCTGTCACGGCAGGCGTTTCAACCACGAGACCTTGCAGGTGATGTTCCGCGACAAGCATTCGATCTCCGATGTGCTGGACATGACCGTTGACCACGCGCTTGAGGAATTCAAGAATTATCCGCAGATGCAAAATAAGCTCAAACTTCTGCAAGAAGTTGGACTGGGTTATGTGCGTGTCGGTCAACCTGCGACGACGCTTTCCGGCGGTGAAGCACAGCGCGTGAAACTCTCGAAGGAACTCTCGCGCCGCGCCACAGGACGCACCCTGTATGTGCTGGATGAACCCTCCGTCGGCTTGCATGCGGCGGATGTCCACAAGCTGATCGAGGTGTTGCAGCGCCTGGTTGAAACAGGCAATTCGGTTATTATCATCGAGCACAACCTGGATATCATCAAAGTAGCTGACTGGTTGATCGACCTCGGCCCCGAAGGCGGTGACCGTGGCGGTGAATTGATCGCTGAGGGCACGCCCGAGCAGGTGATGAAGGCGAAAAACTCATATACAGGGAAATACCTGAAGGCGCACATGAAATAGAATCAGTAGATCACGAAAACCTCGCGTATTGCGCAGCGTGCGCTCTCTAGCGCAAGCCTGGCGGTAGAGAGCGCCAATTACGCGCTTTCGTGAACTACTGAGAATAGTAATCAAAGCTAAAAGTCGAAGGTCAGAAAGTATTGACCTTCGACTTTTGGCATATAAGCTCCGCACACAACCTCCATTTTTCAGGTAGAATTATTTTTACATTGCGCGGGAGGAAAATTACCTCAAAAACGCCATGGAAAAAGGAAACGTTTTATGACCAACATACCGCCTATTTCACCCACACCGTCCGGCTCCCTGGGTTCCTATCGCAAGCGCAGAAACCGCCTTGGATCCAATGTGGTTTACATCCTTGCGGGTCTGCTCGTGGTGGGAGGCCTCGCGATTTTGATCTTCTGGCTGTCGGGCCCCAACAAGCCGCTTAATACCCTATTTGCCACCGAAACCCCGACCCCCACGGTAACCTTCACGCCAACCAGCACCAACACCCCCACACTGACCCCGACGCAAACAGAAACCCCAACCATCACGCCCACCGCCACCTTCTCCACTCCATTTAATTATACGGTTCAGGAAGGCGATTACCTTGCGTTGATCGCCGAGAAATATAACCTGGGTGATGATGGTGTGGCTTTGATTCTCCTGCTTAATCCGTACGATGCGGAAAAAGGGATCGGCATTGACCCCGCCACGCAATACATCATCCCCGGACAGGTCATCCTGCTTCCCAACCCAGGAATGCAGCTGCCCACCGCCACCTCCATCCCGCCGGATCTGCCACGCGGCACCAAGATCACCTACACCGTGCAGACTGGCGACTCACTGGGCGCGATTGCCGCCAAATTCAACAGCACCATCGATGACATCATCAAGGAAAATAACATCGAGAATCCCAATGCGCTTTTTGTCGGGCAGCAACTGATCATCCCAGTGAACATGGTGACCCCCACCGCCACCCGTCCGCCGACCAGCACACCGATCACCCCGGGACCCGGCACGGTGCTGCCGACAACTACGTTCACCCCGATCAACTAATCTGAAACCCACCGAAAATCCGCAGGCGAAAATGCCTGCGGATTTTCGCCTGATTTACTGGACAAATCCCCACCCCTCATGTAAAATACAGCGCTGTCATAAAGAAAGTACGTTAGGAAATTTTTGGAGGAAGACCTTGGCTAACATTCAGTCACAAATCAAACGCAATCGTCAGAACGAAAAGCGCCGTCTGCGTAACCGCAACGTCCGTGGTGCCGCCCGCACCGCCATCAGCATCGCCCGCAAAGCCCTTGAAGAAGGCAATCCCGAAACCAAGGATGCCGTCTTGAAAGCCATCAGCGCTGTTGACAAGGCGGCAGAGAAAGGCGTCATCCACAAGAATAACGCCGCCCGCCGCAAGGGTCGTCTGATGAAGAAGCTCTCAACTTTTGTCCCCGATGAAAACTTTGGTGAAGACAAGAAAAAGGGCGCAAAGAAGTCTGCAAAGAAATCCGGATAGGCTTATCATTTGCACAAGCGCGGGAGTCGAAAGGCTCCCGTTTTTGTTACATATCCACGAATGTTTTTAGTAGAACAAGCCGCCAGCAGTATTCAAACAAGTACGCTGATATATCATGCTCGAAAGGGTATAATCTCAAAATCATCCACAGGATCGCTTCGCTTATGTTTCAAAAAGAACAGCAACTTATCGAAGAAAAAATAAAGGAATTCTGCAAAGCGAATGATATTGCGCTGGCAGGGCTCAAATGGCAATCCATTCCGTTTGCTGGTGAGTGGGGCTTCTCCACGTCATTTTTTCAGACTGCCGCCAACGAAGCCAAACTCGGCAGGGGGAACAAGGTCCCGGTGCCGCAAAAAGCCCAGGAAATCGCCGAGCAGGTCAAGGCGCAGTTGGGAAGCGTGGAGGGGATCAGTCATATCGAAGCGGTGAAGGGCTATCTCAATGTCTATTTCAAGACATCCGATTATGCCGGCCGCGTGGTGGAAGAAGCGCTGGCGAATGGCGAGAATTTCGGGCGCGGGGCGGCGAAAAACGAACGACTCATGGTCGAGTTTTCCCAACCAAATACGCATAAAGCCTTTCATGTCGGGCATTTGCGCTCCGCCATCCTCGGCGACTCGCTGGCAAGAATCGTGGACTTTGCAGGATACGACCTCGTCCGCGCGAATTACCCCGGCGATATGGGCTTGCACGTCATCCGCTGGCTGTGGGCGTATTTGAAATATCACAATGGCGAAGAACCCGAAACCGATATCACCCACTGGATGGGAATGGTTTATGCGGATGCGACCAAAAAACTGGAAGAAGACCCAACATTGGAAACGGAAGTGCGCGCGTTATATGCGCGTTGGGACAAGCGCGACCCCGAGATCGAGGCGCTATGGAAGAAGACCCGTCAATGGTCGCTGGACGGTTTCAACCAGATGTACAACCTGTTGGATATCAAATTCGACAAATATTATTTCAACAGCGAAGAGGAACGCCCCGGCAAGGAGATCGTCGCCGACCTGGTGAAGCGCAAGATCGCCATCGACGAACGTCCCGAGGGTCCGGTCATCGTAAAACTGGACGAACTGCTCGGTAACGATAAGGAAAAATATCGCGTACTGGTCGTGCTGCGCTCGGACGGAACAGCCTTGTATGCAACGGAAGACCTCTCGCTCGTCCTGCATAAGTTCCGCGATTACCCGGACCTTGCCCGCTCTGTTTATGTGGTGGATGTGCGCCAGTCGTTGCACTTCACCCAGGTCTTCAAGACCCTTGAACTTGCTGGATATGAACAGGCAAAGAAATGCGCGCATGTGGCATACGAACTTGTGACCCTGCCCGGCAATGTCGTCATGTCTTCGCGCGAAGGGACGGTCGTGCTGCTGGAAAACCTCATCCGTGAAGCAGTCGAACGCGCGAAAGAAGAAACGAGGAAGAAAAATCCGAACCTGGGCGGAGAACAACTGGATACAGTTGCAAAAGCCATCGGTATGGGCGCTTTGAAATATCCCATCCTGGCGCGCGAGAACGCCAAGATCGTGACCTTTGACTGGCAGGCTGCCCTCGATTTCAACGGACAGGCTGCTCCTTACATCCAGTACGCGCATGTGCGCTGTAATTCGATCCTCCGCAAGGCAAATGTAAAAACATGGGACGAAACCATTGCCGGATATTCCTATGAACTGGACGCCTCCGAGATCGAATTGATCGAATTGATCTCGCGCTTTCCGAGTGAAGTACAGCGCGCCGCCGAGGAATACAAACCGCTCGTGATCGCAACCATCGCCTACGATATTGCAAAAGCCTTCGCCTCCTTCTACGATAAATGCCCGGTCATTCAGGCGGACGCAAATATCCGTGACGCGCGTCTTCAATTGGTGATGGCTGCCAGGCAGACCATGGCAAACGCTTTGAACTTACTGGGCATTCAAGCGCCCGATGTGATGTAGCAAGGCTGTCTATTTTGTGATAAAACAGACTGAACCCCTTATCGGCTTTGGTCTGTTTTTTTTATTGGTGATTCATGCAAACAGGAATATTTGACGAGACCCATCCGCTGGAAGAAGTTTTAGTCTGGGGTGAGCCAGGCATTGAAGCATTGCTTGGGCAACTGCTTCCCAAATCGAAGAGTCTCTTTTTCAGTTATTACGATGTGCAGGAAGCGCGGCGGGAATTCCGTCACATGCAGGAACTGATCGAAGGAGAAGGCATCCAATTTACACGGGCGAAGGATGCGCTGGCGAAGGCGTTATCCACAAGTGAAATTTCCAACGCGCCGGGGAACATCCCTGATATCGAGCGGGCATTACTCCAGCGGGCGGATGAATATTACGAAACATACCGCACCCGAAAAATCGCAGACTTTTCGAACGAAGGCATTCACGGGGATATTGACGAAGTCTATTTGCAGGTACAACAGGAAATCAAACAGATATTGGAAGAGGACGCTTCAACCTACGGGGAGGCTGGGGCGATTCGCCTGAATCATTTACTAAGCCTGACGCATGAACTTCCGCTTGCAAACATCTTCTATGGCAGGGACCAATCGCAGGCGTTGACAGATCGCATCGTCCTTTCGGCGTTGAAGTGGGGAATCCGCAAGCCCGAAGTGCAGGTCTTTAAACAGGCGCTGGTTAAATTGGGATACATCAACGGCTTTGTCGAAGTGGATCACGGCACCATCGAAGGCGGCGATGTAGCGATGCTTGGAGATACCTGCTACATTGGCGTCGGCGCGCGGACGACACTCAGCGCGGTCAAGAACCTGTCCAAGAAGATCGGCGCTGACTTGGAGCGCAGGGGCATTCAAATCGTGGCAGTGGTCAATAAACGGCATGTGGAGGAGGCGTCCCTTTATGGCGCGCCGACGGAAGAACACATGCGCATCATGCATCTGGACATGTTCTGGATTCCCCTCGCGCCGAATTTGGTCATGGCGTACACTCACGAACTCGACCAGCGCGAGGTCATCCGCGTTTCGCGGAACATGGATAGTTTCATCATCGAAGAACTCGGCGGCTTTCGGGAATTCCTTTCGGAAAAGGGCATCGAGATTATCGAAGTAGACGAAGGGGAGCAGAAAAACTTCGCCACCAATTTGCTAAACTTGGGGAATAAAACGGTCATCATGGCCCTCTCGACCAATCAGCGCGTGATCCATGAATTGGAGCGGCGCGGTTTCCGCGTGCTGAGCGCGGAGTTGAACAAACTGGTCAATGGCTATGGGGCAATCCACTGTTTGACCGCGCCCGTGAGAAGAAAAACGCCATAAAAACTGTCATATCAAAATCAGGCAGAACGTTACTTCACCTAGGGGCGAATTTCTTTTAGATTAGGTAATCAGTACTTCACGAAAGCGCGTAATTGGCGTTCTCTAACGCCAGTTTTGCGCTAGAGAGCGCACACTACGCGAGGTTTTCGTGATCTACTGATAATAACTATCGAAAATGTCATCGTGGGTAAAAACGAAGGTCTCAAATCCCATTCAGAGTTCCTTCGGACACTGTCCTCAGGATGACATGCACAGGAGTTTCCTATGCCGATCAAAACCATCATCATGGGCGCCGCAGGGCGCGATTTTCACAACTTCAACACCTTCTTCCGCGGGAACAAGGATTATGAAGTAGTGGCGTTCACTGCGACACAAATCCCCGACATTGAGGGACGCGTCTATCCTACCGAGTTGGCTGGGGATTTGTACCCAGGCGGCATCCCAATCCGAGCAGAGGAAGAACTTCTCGACCTGATCAAGAAATACGGCGCGGAACAAGTCGTCTTTTCCTACAGCGACGTACCGCATGAATATGTGATGCACAAAGCCAGCATGGTCAACGCCGCAGGCGCAGACTTCCGCATCATGGGCACGAAGAACACACAAATCAAGTCCAGCAAACCTGTCGTGTCGATCAGCGCCGTTCGGACAGGAGCAGGCAAAAGTCAGACAACGAGGCGCGTGTCTTTGATCCTGCAAGAGATGGGTTACAAAGTCGCCGCGATCCGCCATCCGATGCCGTATGGAAATCTGGTCGCGCAGGAAGTGCAGCGTTACGCAAATTATGACGATCTCGATGAATACGATTGCACCATCGAGGAGCGCGAGGAATACGAACCGCATATTGATAACGGTGTCATCATCTACGCGGGCGTGGACTACGAGAAGATCATCCGCAAAGCCGAAGCCGAGGCGGATATTATTTTGTGGGACGGCGGCAACAACGACTTCCCGTTCTATGTGCCTGATTTCCAGATCGTGGTCGCAGACCCGCACCGCCCCGGACACGAGTCAACCTATTACCCTGGTGAGACCAACGTGCGCATGGCGGATTGTTTCGTCATCAACAAGGTAGATACGGCGGATGCGGAGAACGTCATCAAACTACGCGAGAACTTGCGTAAACTGAATCCGAATGCCGTACAAATTGAAGGCGCTTCCCCCCTCTTCGTGGATGACCCCGATGCGATACAGGGCAAGCGCGTTTTGGTCGTGGAAGATGGTCCGACTCTGACTCACGGCGAGATGGCGTATGGCGCAGGCTATGTCGCTGCCCGCCGCTTCGGCGCGAAGGAAATCGTTGACCCGCGTCCGTTCGCGGTGGGATCGATTGCCAGGACCTTCGAGAAGTATCCGACCACAGGCCCCATCCTGCCTGCCATGGGATACGGCGACAAACAGACGAAGGAACTGGAAGAAACCATCAACAAAGCCGATGTAGACCTGGTCATCATTGGCACGCCGATTGACCTTTCGCGCGTCATGAAAATCAACAAGCCGAGTCAGCGCGTGCGTTATGAATTGCAGGAGATCGGCCAGCCGACGTTGACGGATGTGTTGATGAAGAAGTTTGGCAAGAAGAAGTAAAAGCAGGAATCGAAATTCGATATTCGAGAGTCGGGCAAATCCCATCGCCCGACTCTTTTCTTGACAGGCGCTATTCCTCCAAATGACGCAGCAATTCCAAATCTAAAATTGTGTAGAAGGCAAAGATGCCAAACCTTAACGCAAAGACGCAACGCCGCAAGGCTTTTTTAGGATTGCCCCTGCGCCAGATGGTACTCTTGCCGATTCCGTCGGGGAAAGGTCAAAAT
>JAUXWL010000149.1 GCA_030680155.1 Anaerolineales bacterium | reverse complement strand
TGCTTTGAGACGATCTGAAAATGAACGCGCCAGCCACAGCAGGAACATCACGCTGGCAATATTCAACGCCGCTTCATACGCAAACAATGGATGATAAAACGCAACCTGTTCATACCCAAACAGGCGGCTGGGCGGTTGGATGAAAATTCCCAGGGGTGGGTTCGTGGGCAGTCCATACAGTTCCTGGTTGAAATAATTGCTGATGCGCCCGATAGCCAGAGCCAGGGCAACCCCGGGCGCGAGCGGGTCGGAAATTTCCCAAAACGGAAGTTCGTATTTGCGGGAGAAAAGGAACAAGCCGAACGCACCGCCAAGGATCGCGCCGGGAATTCCGAAGCCGCCAACCCACAAGGCGAGCATGTCCAATGGCTGAGTGAGGTAATGCGCGGTGGTCAGACCAAGCTGAACGGAGGAAAGAGGCGGGGTGAGAATATGCCAAAGGCGCGCGCCGATCATCCCCCACATCGTCACGGGCAGAAATAGGTAATAGATGAGTTCGGGGTCGTGGTTGCGGCGTTTGGTTTCATAGGCGGCAAGCAGCGCGCCAGAGGCAATGCCAAACGCGACCAACAGCCCGCTCCAACGCAGGAATATCGGACCGATGGAAATGCCTTCGCCCAAGGGATTATGCTTTCTTTGCCGCTTCGGCTCGCATCCGCTCATGCCCCTGCGCCCGCACATGCAGAATACGCTGGAAGGCGGTGATATTGCCGAGCAATGCAATCACGAGGACAGCGATAAAAGGCTGGTTGAACACCAACAGAGGAATTAAAACAAAATAGCGTTCGACGCGGGTAAGCATGCCGACCTTCGCGGTAAAGCCAAGTCCCTCTGCGCGGGCTTTGACATACGAGACCAGCACCGAACCGGAGGCAGCCGCAAACGTGACCATTGCGCCGGGAGCATTATCATGGGAAAGAAAAAAGTAGAGCAAACCGCCAAAGGTGACAAGTTCGGCGTAGCGGTCGCTGACCGAATCGACAAAGCCGCCGAAGTCGCTGGGTTCGCCGCGCAGGCGCGCCATGGTCCCATCGAAGGCGTCGACAAGGACAAACCCCAGCAGGACGAATGCGCCCGTGGTCATTTTGCCTTGCGAAAGAAAATACGCGCCAACCGATGTGCCAGCCAGCCCAAGCAATGTGATGGTGTTCGGGGTTAATCCAAGCCTATTCAGGAATGCGCCAATGGAATCCAAAATACGCTTAAACAGAATTCGCAGTCTATCGGTAAACGTCGGCTTTGATTGCATGGTCACTCGGGTTTCTCCTCATCTGTAAAATCCTCTTCGCTCACAAGGACATCACGCTCTTTGCCGCCGCCCTGGGAGGGTCCTACAACCCCCATCTCTTCCAACTGGTCGAGCAGGCGCGCGGCGCGCGGATAGCCGATCCGCAGGCGGCGTTGCAGCATGGAGGCTGATGCGCGCTGTTGCTGGCGAACGATTGAAATTGCCTGTTCCACCAAACCATCATCTTCATTTTCGTCGGGTTCCTGCAAGAGTTTTTCCCAGGGCGGGACTTCAACAGCAGAGGAACCGTTGTTCTTCTGCCAATGGGAAATGATGCGCTCGATTTCCATATCCGTGATCATTGCGCCTTGTGCGCGGACAGGCGAGCCGACTTCAGGATTCAGGAAGAGCATATCGCCGCGCCCCAGCAGGGATTCCGCGCCGGTGTAATCCAAAATGACGCGGCTATCGATACCGGACGCCACCGCAAAGGCGAGGCGCGCAGGGAAGTTGGCTTTAATGAGTCCCGTTACCACGTCCGTGGAGGGGCGCTGGGTGGCGACTATGAGATGAATGCCTGTGGCGCGCGCCATCTGCGCGAGACGGACAAGGTTATGTTCGGTCTGGTCCGGGGCGGACATCATCAGGTCGGCTAGTTCGTCGATCAACACGACGATGCGCGGCAGCGGCTGTACATCGGTTCTGCGGGAGATCTTTTTATTGTAGGAGTTCAAGTCACGCGCGTGTGCCGACTCAAGCAGGCGATAGCGGTGCTCCATTTCAACCACCACCCAGCGCAGTACGCCGAGGATGCGGTTGAGGTTCGTTTCCACTTTTCCGAATAAGTGCGGCAGTCCATTGAAGCGGATGAGCTCGACCATTTTCGAGTCGATCATCACCATGCGCAACTCCTCGGGGGTGTTATTCATGGCGAGGCACGCCGCAATGGAAGTGATACATACAGACTTACCAGAGCCTGTGGAGCCCGCGATCAAAAGATGCGGCATACGCGCCAGGTCGGCAACCAGCGGATTGCCCGAAACGTCACGTCCCAAACCGATGGCAAGGGGCGCACCGACCTTGTAAAAGGTTTCTGATTCGAGCAAGCCTTTCATGCGGACGACTGAGCTTTGTGAATTGGGGACTTCGATGCCCACATACGGCTTACCCGGCACAGGCGCTTCGATACGCAAACGCTGGGCAGAGAGGGCAAGCGTGAGGTCTTTTCCCAGCGCCGCGATCTGAGCGACACGCACTTTCATTTGCTGGGCATCCTCTTCGTCCGAGCCAGGCTTTTTGAGGAAGCCAGGCTGTACCGCAAACTGCGTCACAGACGGACCGACGCGATAGCCAATCACTGTGGCGGGGATGCCAAACTCGGAGAGGGTCTTCATGATCAATCCCGCTGTCTGGTTGATGGTGCGTTCGTCGGTGCGGGTGGCGTTGTCACCTAGCAGGATGCTCAAGGGCGGCAGGTCATCATTGCGCGGAAGCGATTTGGCTGGTTTCTCTTCCTTTTTGGCGGAAGATTTCAATTGAGTGCGAAATTCTGGCGGGATGGAAGGCGCTTTCTTTTTCGGGGCGCTGGTCTTTACGGGGGCAGACTCTGCCGCAGCGGAGTCCGGCTCGGGCATGGAAATGACCACAGGCGCTTCTTCGCCCGCAAATTTCAACAGCCAGCCTTCCAGCTTTGTCCAGAAGCCAAACCCTGTGGCAGCGGCAAGCAGCCAAAGAATGAAAAGCACAAGCGAGCCGAGGAAAGCTCCCATGGATTGCCACAAGAGGGTCACAAGCCCCCAACCGAGGCGACCACCGTCCATGCCGGCTTCTGCCCGAAAGAGGTCATTGCCTCCGAAGACAGCGAACAGGCCCAACGTTAAGAGCGAAGCGATCTCAATCGAGATGAGGCGAATCCAATGCACGTCATTGCGTTCGCGCCGCAGAAGGGTATATCCAAAATATCCGAGCCCAAATGCAAGCAGCAGAGTTCCCCACCCGAACCAGATGCGCAGGAAGATTGCGAAAGGCGTGAGCAGGAAACCTTCCGTCCAGCCCCATGCGGCGAGCGCAGCCATGAGCGCAAAGGCAATGAACGCCACGCCAAATGCGTCACGCACGAAACGCCCGAATTGCGTATTGAAGCGGGCGAGGCGTTCGAGCCAGTCACCCTGGGCGGGTTCCTCGTGCTCGTATTGTCGTTGGCGGGTGTGCGGGGATTGCGGCATTGAAATTTATTCAAGCCTCATGCTGAAGCCCAGTCGGTGATGCGCGGCGTCAAGATGCAAAACGCGCACCTGCACCGCATCGCCCTCGCGCATCACTTCCTTCAAAGACGTGTCTTCCGCCTGCGGGATCTCGGAAACATGGACCAAGCCCTCCACGCCGATATTGTCCAACCGCGCAAACGCGCCATAGGAAAGCACACTGGTAATCGTGGCAGGTTTTATCGAACCTTCGGGAAATTCAGCCATCGCATTCAACCACGGGTTTGGCAACAGGCGCTTCAAACTCAACGCCACGCGGCAGCGTTCCGGCGCGAGTTCCAGCACTTGCACGTCAATCGGATGACCAAGTTTTACAAATTGCGACGGGTGCGTCACCCGTCCCCACGACAATTCGGAAATATGGATCAACCCCTCCACACCGCCGAGGTCAACGAATACGCCGAAATCGGTGATGTTGGTCACAGTGCCCTGCGCCTGCTGGCCCGAATGCAGCGATTGGAAAAGTTCGGCGCGTTTACCAGGCTCGGTCTGCGCGGCGCGTTCCGAGAAAACCACGCGTCCATCTTCGGGCACACATTCGATCACCTTCAAATGCAAGGAACGCCCAAGATAGGTTTCAAGATCATGGTCGCGGCTTGAGTTCTCAGGTTTGCCGGCAAGGTCTACCAAATGCGAAAACGGGACAAACCCATAAAGCCCGCTGCCCTCCACAAGCAAGCCGCCACGGTTATGCCCGGTCACGGTCAGGTCAACGATCTTGTCGCCCAGATACAAGTCTTTGACTTCATTCCAGTTGACGATGATCTTCTGCTCCGAGGATTGGCTTTTCGCTTCCTCCCGTACCTCGCGCTTGTTCCCCACCAGACGGTTTGACGCCGCCGATGAACGGCTCTCCTCCGCCAACACCGACGCCCACCAGCCGTCGTCGATCACGGGCATGGGGTTATCCTTTTTTTCCTTTACGCCAGCCATATCGTGCTCCTTCTTCAAAACACATTTTTAATACGCGGTGACGATCACCTTTATTGATCCAGTTGGTTCACTTCCATTTCGAGGATGGCTTTGGCGACCGCTTCCACCGCCACGCGCTGTTTCCGATACAAGTCCGCTTCAGACATGGCAAGACGGGCGGCGACATCACGCACCTTGCGCCCTTCGATGAATTTCATATCAAGGATATTGTACAGTATCCACTCGGTGGTGAACTTGCGATCGCCTTTCGGCTTGACTTGATCCACCGCGCGGCGGAGCAGGGCGCGCAAAGCATTAGACAGGTTGCCATCATCCTGCTCGGCAAGCTCGCGCACCACTTGAAGTTTGACCAGCGGGTTATTGAGGAACTTGGGACCACCCCAATAATGTGTCAGCGCGTCCTTGACCCAGTTGGCGAGGTCCGCCTCCTGCGGCAGCGGATCGTTCAACAGACTGGCGCGCGAATCATAGCGCCCCGCCGCGCGCATCCGCTGGATGAGTTCAACCTGCGGCTGCAAATCTGCCAGAGAACGGAATACCTTTAACTGCAACTGACGATCTTCCAACGCGATTGCGGCGCGGTCTGCCAGCAGCCACAGGGAATCGCGCTGTTCGCGTTCCATGGATTGTCGATTCAGACGGGCAACGCCGAGCAAGCCCATCAGAGGCGGCATTTCATCACGGTCCATGTCTGAGCGTTTGCGGCGATATAAAGGCAGCACCCAGAAATCTCCCCACAGGAATTCGCGCTGCCCGCCGCCATTGATCTGCTCGAGCACATCGGTCAGGCTTTCCTGATCGAGCATCGAGCGGTTGCCCGCGACCACAATCGGTGACAGAGTCTCGTCATCCAATGCCGCCACAAAAGCGGCGGGAGATTGCAAATGGTCGCGCACCGCCGCGAGGACGGCTTCAAGAAATTGCTGGAGGTCGCTCTGGGTCAGCAAACGCTCCTCCATATTTTGAAGAAGTTCCAATTCCTTACGGTCACTCCCGAAGAAAAGCCAGCGTTCCCAAAGCGGCGCGGCGAAGGTAATGGCATGTTCCATTAATAACACCGTCGCAACCACGGTAAACGGCACAAAGGCATTGTAGGGCGTGCCAAGCATTTCCCCGCCACGGCGGACGACAGTCATCAGCGCCAGCGCCGCAGAGGCGGTCACGGGTCCGCGCATGATCCACTTGACCAGGCGGCTCTTGATGACCCGGTCTGGCCAGGAAACACCGAAGAACGCGACAGCATACGCCATCACGATCACCAAAGCCCCGACCAATATATTGATAACGGTGGCGGCGCTCCAAAAGAGATATTGATGCTGTGCAGCCAGGTTATAACCAAATAAAAGATACGGGTAGGAACCAAGCGCAGGGGCGGTCGCGCCAGCCATCAGGTAGATCATGCGGCGGCGTCCCGAACGGGTCAACATCAGGCTATAGGCGCGGGTGAAATTGGTCCCAGCCCACAGCATGAGCGCAATGTAATACAGGGTGAAAACTTCCGTCCATATCGTGCGCAGGAGGTAGGGTGCGGGCTTTCCGTCCGGGACGAGGCCGCCGAGCAAAAGTCCATACGAAAGTAAAACGAGAAACCCCGCTGAAACCGCATACATGGCGCGCACGGCAAAACGCCTGCGTCCACGCGAGGGACGTCCCGCTGTAACCAGCAGGGCATCCGAAAGATGTAAATAAGCCGGGGGAAGAAAAATAATGCCGATCCATTGCAGGCGCAGCAGCAAGTCCAGGGTTTGGACGGAGATGGTCTTATCCTGCAATGCTTCCGCGGTAAACACAACGACAACGCAAAGCAAAATAATGGCAAACGAGCGCGCCACCCTGTCGCGCAGGTTAAAGGAAAGCGCGTATAGGAACAGCGAAAACGCTGTGATGGCAATCCCCGCCGTCAATATTTGGTTGAGCGTCTGGGTCCCCGCCAGAAACGTTTCCGACCAACCGTTAATCATGCAAAGCCCTTCCGATAAAAAATTCTGCCGTTTTTATTTATATACCTTCGCAAAAAACAGGGCGACATCCTGAGTGAGGTAATAATGGTCATTATACCCGCAGAACTCATACCCGAACTTCTGCGCCAGACGGATGGCAGGAAGATTCTTCGACTGCAATTCCAGGATCAGGCGACGATGCGATCGGGACTCCGCCCAGTCCTGCCCGGCCGCCAGCAAAGCGCTGCCCACGCCTCGGCGACGCAGGGACGCATCCACGACCAAATCTGCGATCCATACCACGGAAGCCGCGCCGCGTTCGATCAGGCTGATGTACCCTGCCGGGTCTTTGCCGACCAGCGCCGTGTACATCATGGAACGCTTCACCCAGTCATCGGCGAGCGCAAACTGGTTGTGCGGATACGATACGGTAGTGGAGCGCGGCAAACGCACCTCGCGAAACATCGCATTGACCTGCCCGGCATCGCGGCGAAGTTCCAACTGCCAGACGGATTCGCTTGCAACCGAGTGGTCGAATGCCATCAGGCGGTTTAAGTCCGTGGCGACTGTGGGACGAATTTGAATCTCAGGCATATTGAATCCAGAACCTATTGAATGGGAATTACGCGGACAGGCACGATACAAGCGGGCAGAATCACACCTTGATTATCGACCACCACGAGGCGCAGTTGATAATCACCCGGGGTGAGGGCGGTGGTATCCCAGCGTCCAAGCGGGCCTTCGTCCACAACGGAACGTCCAGCCGCGATGGTTGCCCAGGTGTCACTTCCCGCCGGGGCTACTTCATATTTATAAAAACCAAAATTAGGGATGTTTACTGTGCCGACCAACTCAATTGCTCCCTTGATCTCCTCCCCTGCTTCGGGGAAGGTCAGGATGATCTGATTGGGGACACAGCCACTGGCATTGGGCGCAGGCGTCTGCGGCGATGACCCGGCAAACTGAGTCATCATATCGGCTGAGAGTGTGCCGGTGGGTGTAGAGATCAAGTCAAGCGTGGGAGTGATGAGAAAGTAATCCGAGGGCAGGCCGGGGATGATGAAGGATGCCATGAAGAACTCTGCGCAGAATAGAATGAGGATCAGCGCTGAAAGCCCAACAGAACGCCCAAGTCGGCGGGCGGAAAATTCACGTTCCAGGCTGAAAACGGCGATACGCCATTCGCCCCAGGAACGCCACAACCAGCGAAAAGAGAACATGCCGCCAATTGCCAGCAAGATGTAAATCAACACCTCATAGGAGGAGAGAAATATATAAAACTCTGCCATTCAGGGAACTTACTACATATCTTTCAGAATGCCGCGAACAATCGCCTCGACCTTGGGGGTGATGACCTTACCCGCTTCAATCACTTCTTCATGAGTGGTGATCGTGGAACCATCCAGGTTGGCTTTGTTGCTGATGCCGGAAAGCCCAAGCACGCGCATATTTCCGTGACGGGCAACGATCACTTCCGGTACTGTGGACATACCCACAGCATCCGCGCCAATCAGTCGCAGGAAGCGCAGGTCGGCAGGGGATTCAAAGGAAGGGCCGCTCAAGCCCGCGTATACACCTTCGCGCAGGGTAATGCCATTTTCAGCGGCCGCTTTGCGGGCCAGGTCGCCATAGGTGCGGTCATAGGGTTGACTCATATCCGGGAAGCGGGGTCCGATCTCATCGAGGTTGGGTCCCATTAATGGGTTCAACCCAGACATGCCCATCAAGTTGAGCTGGTCGGTGATGAGCATGACATCGCCGGGCGCAAAATCAGGGTGGACACCACCGGCGGCATTCGTCACGATCATGCTTTGGATGCCCAGACGCTGCATGACGCGCACCGGCAGGGTGGTTTGCCCCATGGTGTAGCCTTCGTAATAATGGATACGTCCCTGCATGACGAGGGCGGGTCTGCCTTCCAGTTCGCCGATGACAAAGCGCCCGATATGTCCATGTACGGTGGAGACGGGGAAGTCTGTCAGGTCACTGTATGGGATGTGAACTGCCTGATGGACAGAATCAGCCAAACCGTTAAGCCCCGAGCCGAGGATGATCCCAACGACGGGTTGTATCTTTATCCGATTTTTTATCTCTTGGGTGATTGCGTCAATTTGAGCGAGGGAAATATAAGTTTGCATGTAAAGGCTGCCTATTTGAGCGAATTTTACAAGGGGCCGCACCCCCATCAAAAGCCGCCTTGCGTTGAAATTATATCAGAAATCACTTTTCGCTTTTAAGCGGTGAGTTTCAGCAAAGCAGGGCAGAGTGGCGTTCGAAAGGTAGATAAAATCTGTCTATTATGCTATCCTTCAAGTCAATGAAACATCCTTCCGAAATTAAACTTAATGTATTTGGATCCTTGCTGCTGGGAGGAATTGGGACGATCTTACTGTTGATTCCCGTTCATTTGGGGATAAAAAACTCCATATTACCTGATTGGGCATTTATGCTGCTCGGCGCGGTCTTTTTTGGATTTGCATTGTCCCTTCAGATCATATCGGCATTGAATGTGCCCATAAAACGGGCAAGGGTGATCCAGTGGCTGGCGGTTTTGTTGATCTTCTTGAGCGCAAGGGTGTATCAACAAAGCGGATATTCAATGGAAGGGGGCGTCCTTTATATCTTTGGCATCATGCAGGCGGCGGTAATCGCGCCTGGGGCAAGCCGAATGAAGCAATTTGACTTTCTGGAAGTTACGATTGCATTGATCGGTTTTTTTATGGGGCTTTACCTTGCGATCTCGAATATCTATATTGAGGTTCCGGCGCTCCATAATCTAAACGCCTATCTGTCAGGCGCTTTTCTGGTGACCGCATTTTTTGGCGCAACGGCGTTCATTCTGCCCGATTATAAATACAGCAGAGTATTTTTTCGGTCACAGATAGCGCCCTGGATGGCGTCTGCGATCATCCTTATTCCTTCAATCCACAGCGTTACATTTCTAATCCCTGTGGCTGTGATCCTGATCATTCTGTTGAGCGATTTTCTGCCCTGGAACATGCTCAGTGTAGCGGATGGTGATATTCTGAGCCGCAGGGTGATTATGGTTGCTGCGATCATCGAATTAACCCTGTTGGTTTTTTTGAGCGGAATGCTGCTCATTCTGGATCATTCGCTCGACATCAGCGCCGCCTCCATTATAAGTGTCCGTGGGGCGGCGTTCATATTTTTCGCCCTTGTAACGGTTGTGGTCTACTATGAAGCGCTCACCGTCATTATGACCATTAATGGATTAATGCAGGAGTTGACGAAGACCGAGGATAAACGGATCGATACTGAAATAACCATAGATTGGCAGGACTCTGCATGGAATTCAAGACTGGCGCGGTACATCAAGCCTTTCATGTTAACCCACGAGAGCATCCGCATTCGGATCAACGCCCAGGCAGACAAGATCGAATCCCTTACGCAGCAATTGGGAAATGAAAAGAAACGCAATGCACAATTAACCCTGCTGATGGAGTTAAGCCAGCAGCTCGAAAATCAACTGGACCAGCCGGTAGCCGCACAATTGACGGTCAACACGCTTGAGCGCGCCCTGCATTGTTCGCTGGCCACGATCTATCTCCATGAACCCGAAAAGAAGGAGTTTATGCTGCTGGCAGCGGCAGGACATAATACCAGTATGATCCCCACCGGATATCGGCAAAGCGCCTCCACAGGGGTGATCGGACGCGCATATCGGCAGAGAAAAACCCAGATCGTCAATAATATTCCACAAGACCCTGATTACCTTCGTTTTGAAAATGAGCAGGACCTGTCTGCGCTGGTCATCCCGCTAATCTTCAATGGACATGTAAATGGCGTCATCACATTGAGCAGTGAAAATGTCAATGGCTTCAGCAGTATCGATATTGGGCTTGCGGAGGCGGCGGCGGCGGAACTCACCCGCGCCTGGGAGCGCTCGGGCTACCACCAACGGCTGATGAATCTGATCCAGTCGGGCAGCCAGCTATCGTCGATGGTTGAACCGGGTACGACTGCCCGCGAGGCGGCATCCATTGCAAGGGAAATCCTGCATGCGCGCTTCACTTTTGTCCACATCCAGCTTGGGCAGGAGCGGAATTTCATCCAAAGCGCATCTTCGGGAAACGCGCCGCATTTGCTTGAATCGTTGGCAACATCCGCAAGTTCCGAGGCGTTGATCCAAACCGCATTGCAGGCTTCCCAACCCTTTCGAGTAAGGGACGTACGAAAATTCCCAAACACAGCGCACCTCGTAATCGATAACCCCAGCCTGCGAAGTTTGCTGGCCATCCCGATCCGCTGGCATCACATGAATATCGGCGTCATCCTTGCCTTCGGAAAACAGAATGAGGTTTTCTTTGCAGAAAACGATGAGTCGCTGGCAGAGTTACTTTCCATTCAAACGGCAGGGGCATTCGAGAGCACCTGGCTTCAACAGGAACTTCGCAGCTCCCTGCGCATCACCTCCCTGCTATATCGACTGAGCAACCAGATTATTCTTGCAGAAAACCTGGAGGATGCCGCTTCAGACATCGCCCGGACTGCTCATAAACTCGCAAGAAATACCGTCACTGGAATTGTGCTTTTAAACCCAGACGGGAGTATAGCCTCCGAAAAGATCATCGATTCGACGGGTATGCATCGTGACGCCGAACATCCCATGAAACTCATTCAGGATGCCATGGAATCAGGGCAAATGATCTATTACTCGCAAGGTCAAGCGGAGATCAATACCTGTCTTCCCATTCAGACCCCCATTCGCAAATATGGCGCGATCTGGATGAACACGCCTGATGAGCCTGGGAATAAGCCTTCCACTAATCCAAATGACCTGCAAGCCCTGGTCAATCAGGCGGCCATTGCCCTGGAGCGCTCCCTGCTCCTGGTCGAGTCACGGCGGCAGGCGGTGGAAATCAAAGCCGCCTACGATACGCTCGAAGCGACCTACGACCAAACCCTTGCCTCGCTCACCTCTGCGTTGGATGCGCGTGACCGTGAAACCGAAGGACACAGCCTGCGTGTCAGTCAACTTGCAGTTCAATTGGGACAGACCCTTGGGTTCTCCCACGAGCAACTAAAGATATTGGAACGCGGCTCCCTGCTGCATGATATTGGCAAGATCGGCATCAGCGACAATATCCTCCATAAACCAGGTCCTCTCAGCGAAGAGGAATGGGTCCTCATGAGAGAGCACCCCGATATTGGCGCAAAGATCGTCGAGGGGATTCCATTTTTGCAGGAGACCATTTCCCTCATCCGCCATCATCAGGAGCGCTGGGATGGTACCGGCTACCCTGCCGGATTTAGGAGAGAAGAGATCCCTTATTTGGCGCGTCTATTTGCCGTTGTAGACGCCTTCGACGCACTCACCAGCAACCGCCCCTACCGCCAGAAAATAGCCACCAGGGAAGCGCTCCAATACATCCGCGAACAGGCAAATATCCTGTTCGACCCCCAGATCGTTGACGCCTTTGAAGCCATGATGGCAGCGTGGGAAGGCGATCATCAAGAATAACCCGGCTAACGAATGAAGCAGCAGATTCCAGGATTTGGTAACAGCCCGCAGGAACATAATATTTCCGGACTCCCCGCAAGGATCGCCGGTTTATTCACCTTGCTATTGATCGTAGTTTCGGCCTACCTCCTCACCCCCAAGACCGACAGCCTGACCCGAATGATCCTGGTCTTGTTTTACGGTATCGGCGGATGCGCATACATTGCCATATATCACCTGCGCCAAGCAAGATCCAACCGCGCCATAGGACATGCCTATTGGCACAGCGTAATTTTAGGAGTTGGCATCGGCTGGCTGACAAACCTGATTCCCAATGATATACACCACACCGTCCACGCCTTGATGTTTATCACCGCGCTCTCCCTCTCCGCTTCTACAGAGCGCGGGCCTTCCTATTTATTCATAACCATTGCAACCACGGTGCATTTAGGCATCACTGGGATACATCAACCTTTCATCGCTGAATGGATCACCTATGCCACACTACTCATTGCCACACTCGTGGCAGTGGAAACCACCCACCAGCTAAAAAATATCCCGCGCAATCAACTGAACCGACTCGAAATCATTAACAAGTTCAGCCGTCAGATGATCTCCACCCTCGAAACCAACGAACTCCTCACCATGCTCGACGCGGAATTGAAAAATCTCCTGAAGTCGGATTCTTATTTCCTTGGTGTCGAGAGAAATAACCACCTACACATGGAACTTTTCTATGATGGCGGCGAATACTACAACGGCGCAGAATTTGACATGGAAGGCACACTTTCCAAATGGGTCATCCGCAACGACACCCCGCTCTTCCTGCCAGACTTGCGTCAGGCAGTGAAACTGGAGGGTGTCACAGTTGCGCTGGCAGGCAAGGAAAAAACCTCCCTCTCGTGGATGGGAGTTCCCATGAAAGGCAGTCACGCAAATGGATTAATGGCAATCGCCTCCTATGAACCGAACGCCTTCAACCGCAGTGATCTCGAATTACTCTCCAACATTGCCCAGCTTGTCGTACTCGCCCTGGATAACAGCTACCAACATGCCCAGGTCGAAGAACAGGCCCGCCTGGACAGCCTCACCCGGGTTTACAACCACGGTTATTTCATCCAAACCCTGCACGCTCAGGCGAAGGAAGCCATTTCAGAAAACCAACCACTCAGCCTCATCATGCTGGATATTGACTACTTCAAGCAATATAATGACTCCTACGGGCATCTCGCCGGCGACGAAATACTGGTCAGCCTTTGCGCCATCATCCGCCAACACATCAAGCAGACAGATGCAATCGGACGCTGGGGCGGTGAGGAATTTGCAATCTCCCTCCCAAACTTAAATGGCGAACAAGCCCGCCAGGTGGCGCAGCGGATTCAAACATCGCTTTCCAAATTCAAACTCAACTTCAACGGCAACGATAACCTCCCAACGCCAACCGTTAGCATGGGCATTGCTATTTTCCCCGTAGAAACAGATGATGTCGCAAAACTGATCGATCTCGCCGACAAGCGTCTGTACATTGCAAAAACTCGCGGGCGCGACCAGATTGAAGCCGCGCCATAATTATGGAATCAGCCAGCTTGCTGGCGGCAAAACCTCACTTCAACACATCCCCCAACGCCTTCACCGTCTGCTCCACCCCCGCATCATCCACCCAATAATGCGTCACCAAACGGAACTGACGCGGCGCAGACCAATCCACCAACACGCCACGCTTCTTCATCTCTTCGATGATCTGATTCTCCGTCAATGTGACTCGATCCGCCAGATCAAAATACACCATATTGGATGAAGGCTCCGCCTCGAGTCTTAACCCCGAAACCTGCTTCAACCCCTCAAACAGACTCTTCGCCCGGGCATGGTCCTGCCCAAGCCGCCCCGTCATCTTCTCCAGTGAAATTAGCCCTGCCGCCGCAACGATACCCACCTGACGCATCCCCCCGCCCAGCATCTTCCGCAAACGGAATGCCTTTGCAATAAAATCCTTCGCTCCCACCAACATCGACCCGATAGGCGCGACCAATCCCTTGCTCAAGCAGAACATCACCGAATCAGCAGGCGCGACAAGTTCCTTCACATCCACGTTCAACGCCGCAGCGGCATTAAATATCCGCGCGCCGTCAATATGCAGAGCGAGTCCGTTGTCCTGCGCGATTTTCCCGACTTGCGCCGTGTACTCCCTCGTAAGCGGGACACCGCCGCACACGTTCTGAGTATTCTCCAGACAGATCAAACGCGTAATGGTGCGATGCTGGTCATCGGGCTGAATCGAAGCGAGGATGTCATCGAGTCGCAGCGTGCCGTCTTTTTGATTCGGAATCGGATGCGGATAAATCCCGCCCAACACCGCCATCCCGCCTGCCTCATTCATAAAAATATGCGACTTATCCCCAAGGATAACTTCCTCGCCGCGTGAGCAATGCACCAGCAGCGCCAGCAAATTCCCCATCGTCCCCGATGGGACAAAAAGCGCCGCCTGCTTGCCAAGCATCTCAGCGGCTTTTTCCTGCAAGAGATTTACAGTGGGATCATCGCCATACACATCATCCCCCACCTCTGCCTCCGCCATCGCCTCCCGCATCTCAGGCGTCGGCTTGGTGACGGTATCAGAACGCAGGTCTATGTAGTTCATGTGGTCTCCCTGGAAGGTAAAGAATAAGAAGGTAAAGAGTGAGAAGTGAGAAGTTTATTCTTGAGGATCAATATAATACTCAGCAGGCAATTCATGCACAGCAAGCCCTGCTCCCGGTTCATTTACACCGATCTTTTGTGTCTTCAACCATGAAATATACCCATTCAACAAACGGCGAATTTCTTCGACTTGCATTCGCAATTCATCATACACATCCTGCTTACAATACGCCAAATCTTTGGCTGCGAGCAAATGATTTAATGTCTCATCAAGCGAGCCGCGCGCCATGTAACAAAACCGAACATTGTCCATAAAATAATACCGCCCTGAACCCTCGGCAATATTTGCCCCAATACTTTTTGAAGACCGCCGTAACTGATCAGTCAACCCATATTTTTCTTCCTTTGGCAATAACGGAAGTAATTTCCTGTGAACATCCAACATCAACTGATGTGACTTCTGCCAAACCTTCAACGTCTCAAAACTCTGCTCCGCCATCCATCCTCCACTTCTCACTTCCTACTTCTTACTTCTTACTCATACCTCTTCACTTCTTCCAATACAGCTTTTAATTCCTCTGGTAACTCTGCCTCGAAAGTTCGGGGTTGTTTTTCATTCGGCAAAACAATCTTCAACTGATACGCATGCAAGAAGTGACGATTGATCGTCGCGGTGACGGTACGTTTTCCATAGACCGAATCCCCTACAATGGGACAGCCCAGAAACTGACAATGCAACCGAATCTGATGTGTCCGCCCCGTGTGTGGATGGAATTCCAGCAGCGTATGATCCTTGAAGGTTTCAAGCGTTTTATATTCGCTGACCGACTCGCGTCCCTTGCCCGCTGAAACGATCGCCATCTTCTTGCGCTGACCGGTATCCCGTCCAATGGACGCTTCCACGCGCCCCACAGGCGTGGGCGGTTTGCCATCCACCAATGCAAGATAGGTCTTTTCAACCTTGCGCAAGCGGAACTGATCCTGCAACCAGTTATGCGCGCGTTCGTTCTTCGCAAGGATGATCAATCCCGACGTTTCCTTATCGAGCCGATGCACCAGCCCGGGACGTTCCTCGCCGCCGATGCCTTCCATATCCGGGTCATATCCCAGCACCGCATTGACCAACGTCCCCGAAGCATGACCCGCGGCAGGATGAACCACCATCCCTGCAGGTTTATTGACCACGATCAGGTCATCGTTCTCAAAAACAATATCCAGCGGAATATCTTCGCCGGTCAAATTGCTCGGCACAGGCGGTGGGATGCGCACCTCGACCTCAAAGCCATCGTCCAACGCCTGTCCCGATTTTTTGGCGATCACGCCATTCACTAGGACGAGTTCGTCCACAATCAGCCCCTGCAAACGCGCGCGCGAAAACTCAGGCAGGCAGGTGACAAGGAATTTATCGAGCCGCTCCGCCTTTTCCCCATGATATACAAACTTCTCAATTCGGTCGCTCACAATTACTCACTTGTTAAGGAAAACTGGTCTTTATTTTCCACCTGTTGTTCGTCAGATGCTTGTTCAGCTGCTTTTAGCTTATCTTGCCTTTCCTTGATCCACACACCAAGCAAAAGCACAACGACACCCACCGAAATGGAGGCATCCGCAATATTAAATACGGGAAACGTACCCACCGAAATAAAATCGGTCACTTTTTGCAGGGTCAGGCGGTCTATCAAATTACCTGCCGCGCCGCCCATTTGCATGCCCATCGCCAGTTTCACTGTCCAATCTTCCTGCTCCACAACTGGGAAGTAATAAATGATCGCGCCGATCACAACAAAGGCCAGCACAGTGAAAACCAAATTTCCATCCTGAAACATGCCGAACGCCGCACCACTGTTATACCAATGCACAAACCGCGCATACGGGCCGAGCCATGCCAGCCATTCGGGCAGGAACTGCCCGCCAAACTCGATATTTTCGCGCACCAGCCACTTTGTCCACTGGTCGAGCGCAACGATCACGCCCGCTACACTGAACAACGTCAAATAATCTTTTACCTTGGAATTCAACTCTCACCTCAAATCAAAATAGTCCGCCCATTGTACCGCGTACCGCGATATTTATGTCGCGCACCAGAAACGCAAGATAAATCTTGCGGTACGCTACACAAACACCCTCGGCACGCGCGCGCTGATATTCGTCATCACTTCATACTCATTCGTGCCCGTCCAGTCCGCCAGATTTTCGGGTGAAATGCCCTCTCCAAGCAGAATTACCTCAGCCCCCACCTGCACATCATCCTCACCCACGTTGACCATGAACTGATCCATACAGATGCGCCCCACCTGCGGATATTCCTTGCCATGAATGATAACCCGCGCCTGATTGGTCATACGGCGGAAGTATCCATCTGCATAGCCGCATGGGATGGTCACAATGCGCTTCGGACTCCCTTCGGCCTGCCACAACGACCCATAGCTGACACTTCGCCCTGGCTGGGTGATCTTGCTGTACGCCACCTTCGATTTCCAGGTCGCGATGGGTTTAACATCCACCTTACGTTGCATTTCACGCCCCGGGTAAATGCCATAGAACAACACCCCAGGGCGTACCATGTCCAAATGCGCTTCGGGCAGGTTGACGATTCCTCCTGAGTTGCAGACATGGCGCATGGGTGTTGGCAGGCTGCGTTTCTCATAAAAGCTCAGGACTTCTTGAAAACGTTCGAGTTGTAAAGCGGAAGATGTCATTGCGAGGCGGTGCTCTTCCGCCGAAGCAATCTCCTCTGAAGTTAGGGATTGCTTCGTGCTCCGCACTCGCAATGACATGACCTCTGAGTTCGCCAAATGGGTATAAACCCCCTCTACTTTCAAGTGACTACACGCAAGCGATGTTTGCAAAAATTCCTCGGCTTCGTATTCGTGGACGCCGACACGCTCCATGCCCGTATCAATTTTCAGGTGGACAGTCATCCCCTTCCGCGTAGACTCTGCCAGATGGTCAGCGGCAGTTAACAAGTCCAGAGAAGAGGCGGTCAGGGTTAGGTCATGTTCGAGGAACAAAGGCAGCTGCTCGATCAACGTCCCGCCTGCAATGAGAATCGGTTTCTTGATTCCCAAGCCGCGGAGATGAATTCCTTCTTCAACGATCGCAACGCCGAAGTAATCCACGTAGGGTTCGATGAACGGCGCAACACCATCGATGCCGTGACCATAGGCATTGGCTTTGACCATCGGCATGACCTGCGCGCCGCCGACATGCGCGCGGATGGCTTCGAGATTTTGCTTGAGTTGGTTGAGGTTGATTTCAAGATAAGTTGGACGCATGTTATTTCCTTAAACAATAAGCGGACGGTGGGTACCGTCCGCTTATTTTACTTTGCGTTGAACCTTATTGCCATGTGACCATTACTTATTATCGTTTACTAGATCTTTCCCGCTACATAATCCAGCACATCGATCTTCGTCAGGATGCCGATGGGTTTGCCGTGCTCCACCACGATGATCGCCAAACCGTCTTTCAGCGATGGCATGGCATTTTCAAGCGATGTTTCAGGCGGAAAGACCGCGCCTGCATTCTGGATAAGCGCATCGATCTTTTCATCATTGTTGTGCTCGTGCCTTTCGAGCATGTGATTGAGCAAATCCACTTCTTCGATGAGACCGACCAGCGCTCCATCTGCGTCGACAACGGGCATTTGTGAGACCGCATTCTGATGCATCACGGATACAACCTTACGGATCGAGTCGCCCAGATTGGCAGTATGCAACTGTTTGTTGGGCTTGGCAATCAACAGGTCGCCCAGAGCCGTTTCGCCGAATTCCATCGAGAGGAAGCCGAATTCGCGCATCCATTTATCATCGTAGAATTTGGAGAGATAACGCGAACCCGAGTCGGGTAGGATGACCACGGGAAGACGCCCCGCCGGGAGTTTGCGGCAATATTTGATCGCGCCCGCAATCGCAGAGCCAGACGAGCCGCCTGCGAAAATGCCTTCCTGCCGCACCAACGCGCGCGCCCACAGGAACGACTCTTTGTCACCCGCGCGTTCGATGGCATCCACATATTGGATCTCCATTGTGGACGGTAAAAAGTCTTCGCCGATACCTTCCACTTTGTAGGTTTTGGGGTACGCACCCGGGGGAATAACCCCGTTGTTCTGCCAAATTTCGGTCAGGATCGAACCTTCGATATCCACGCCGACGATGGTGATATTCGGATTCCTAGCTTTGAGATAGCGTCCCACGCCGGTGATGGTTCCGCCCGTGCCAATACCGATGATGACATCGGTCACTTTGCCGTCGGTCTGCTCCCAGATTTCAGGGCCGGTGCTCAACTCGTGGGTCTTCGGGTTATCGGGGTTGTGATATTGGTTTGCGAGCACAGCGTTGGGGACTTCACGCGCAAATTTCTTGGCTACTTCATAATAGGAGCGCGGATCCCCAGGACCTGCATCTGTAGGAGTGATGACCACTTTCGCGCCGTAGGCACGCAATAATAATATCTTTTCATTGCTCATCTTGTCCGGCATGACGAAGATGGTTTTGTAACCTTTCAATGCCGCCGCAATCGCCAAGCCAACGCCCGTATTGCCGGATGTCGCTTCGACGATGGTGCCGCCGGGCTTTAGCTCGCCTCTCTTTTCATATTGTTCGATGATATTCGCTCCCACGCGATCCTTGACCGACCCGCCGGGGTTCATGAATTCCAACTTGGCGTACAGCGGAACGGGCAAGTCCCTGCCGATGCGCTCCAGTTTGACAAGCGGCGTATTCCCCATTGCGCCGAGGACATTATTGAAGACACGTTTTTCTTTTGATTCGGGTAATCCTGTCACAGGGTCTCTCCTTTTGGTTGGAGATATTTTACCAGTGAGGGTGGCTGGTTATTGTGCATACCCCATATTTCCAACCTTGCGTTGTAATACCATCATAGAGAAAAAGCGGGCTCCTGTGATCAGAAGCCCGCTTTTGTCTGATAGGCCTGGTTACTGAACCGTGAAATTGACCGTGCTGATCAACACATTATTAAGAAGAACCTCCACCTTATAGGTACCAAGAGGCCACTGACCATCCAACGGGGGCGGGAAGAAGAAATAGATGACGCCATCAAATGTCTCGTCTTCCACTACAATTTCAGCAGTATCAATAAGCAAGTTTGGTTCTGTGTCCGCCACATCCACCGCGTACCATTTGGACGTGACCACATTTCCCAAAACACCATTACTCAGATCACTGACAACATACACGGTTTCAGTTGTTGCGAAAACAGAGGTGGACTGATTACCATCCTGATCCTTCGCAGTGCGGACGTTATCCAAGGCTGGTTCACCCCCAATTGCGCACGCCAATGTGGAAATCACAAGCGCAAGCGCAGCAAGCAGGATCGATAGTTTTTTGGATTTCATAATTAATTTCTCCTTTGGTTTTGAGTTCAAATTATTATAAAACACGCTGGCTAAGACCACCCCCCCCAATTGGGCTATTGCGCCTCAATGTAAATCCGTTTGTTGATGGCGCCCTTGCTCTTGTATTCCGTTACTTTGATAACGCCCACTTCAGATGTGTTGGCCACATGCGTACCACCGTCGGCTTGCAGGTCGAGCCCAACGATCTCCACCGTACGGACTTGCAAAATGCCTTCGGGAAGCAGATTGATCTTGGTGCGGATCAAGTCTGGAATCTGGAACGCTTCTTCCCTCGGGAGAATCTTGACTCGAATCTCGCGTCTTTGTGCCACCTCATGGTTAACCGCCGCCTCGATCTCACGGACGAGCTCTCCGCGCATGGTCTCGAATTCAAAATCCATGCGTCCTTTCAGCGGCTCCATGTCGCCGCCGGTCACTTTCGCGCCATAATCACGGAATACCGTTCCGCACAGGATGTGCAAAGCGGTATGAGTGCGCATCAGCTTATATCGCCGTACCCAGTCCAAGGTCCCGAAAGAAGCGGCGCCGGGGGTGGGTAATGGCTCCGTCCCGCCGAGAAAGTGCAGGACGTCATCCCCCTGCTTTTTGACTTTTTCCACGGGGTAGGTCACACCGCCAGATTCGAGAGTCCCAAAATCACAGGGCTGTCCTCCCCCTCCGGGATAAAAGGCGGAGCGATCCAGAACGACGGCGCGGGTTTCCGCATCCACCGAGGTGACGGTAGCGGAAAACTCCTTGAGATAGGCATCGGTTTGGTAGAGTAGTTCGGTCATAGATTGATTATACCCAGCGCGGTCACAAATTGCGCTTTTTCAGATAAGCGCAAGTTGTACCCTACGGGCATGAGTTGACCGTGGGCAGTATCAGTACTTCACGAAAGCGCGTAATTGGCGGTCTCTACCGCCAGATTTGCGCTAGAGAGCGAAAACTACGCTGTACCGCAAGATTTATCTTGCCTGCCAGGGCGCAAAATGAATTTTGCGGTACGAACCGCACTATGTAATATGCCCGCCCAGATTAGTGTTGGATTAGAAGTTGCTTCGCCGCTTGACTTTGCCTCTTCCATTATTGTATAGTATTGTTCGGCACAAAAAGGCACTGCCCAAGGGCTGTGTCTTTTGTTGTCGAAGCCCATTTCTTATAACTGATAGCAAGGAGAGGCAATGATCAAAGTAAGTGGTCTCACCAAAGACTATGGTGCGCGCCGCGCCATCCACAATTTAAGTTTCGATGCCCAACAGGGTGAGATTGTGGGTTTCCTCGGTCCGAATGGCGCCGGGAAAACCACCACCATGCGCATCCTGACCGGGTACATGCCCCCCAGCGATGGCGAAGCCATTGTGGCCGGGTACGACGTGGTCGAAGAATCGCTTGAGGTTCGCAAGCGCGTCGGGTATTTACCTGAAACCGTTCCGCTGTACCAAGACATGGTGGTTTTCGATTACCTGAAATTCATGGGAGACCTTCGCCACATCCCCAACGTGGATAGCCGCGTCAACGAAGTGTTGGACATGGTCGGCTTGCTCAACCGTGCTGACGGTTACATCGGCAATCTGTCCAAGGGCATGAAACAGCGTGTAGGGCTTGCCCAGGCGCTGCTGCACCGCCCCGAAGTGCTGATTTTGGATGAGCCGACAATCGGTCTCGACCCCGGGCAGGTGGTGGAAGTCCGTCAACTGATCCGCGATATCGGCAGGGAACGCACCGTCCTGCTCTCGACGCACTTGCTGTATGAAGCGCAAAACCTGTGCGACCGCGTCCTGATCATCAACAAGGGCAAGATCGTCGCCGAAGATACCACCGAAAACCTGCAAGCCCGCCTGATTGGCGCGGAGCGCGTGATTGTGCGTGTACGCGGCGAAGCGGATGAACTCGCCGACACCATCAAACAGGTGAAAGGCGTCCGCAAAGTGGAAACGCAGGACGACGGCGCTGTGGAATTTGAATTTGCCTCCGGCAAAGACCTGCGCCCCGAAGTTGCCAAGCAGGTTATCAAAGACGGCTACGACCTGCTTGAACTCCGTCCGCTCGGCATGAGCCTGGAAGATATCTTCCTTGAACTTACCGGCAATGAAGCCAAAAAGAAATAACGAGGAATCTCATGCGAAACATTTGGACCATTGCAAAACGCGAATACGATAATTATTTCAACAGCCCGCTGGCGTATGTGGTGGCGCTTGCCATCCTCCTGCCGCTGGGAATTTACTTTGCCCTCATCATGTGGGTCAGCGCCGAACAAGCCTTTTACGGCGGCGGAGCGCCCGAAAGCACCGCCATCACCTGGTTATTCGTCTTTTTGATGGTATTCCTCAGCCCCGCGTTGACCATGCGCCTGCTCTCGGATGAAGCCCGCATGGGCACACTCGAATTGATGCTGACCGCCCCCGTGCGCGACTTTGAACTGGTGACCGGCAAATGGCTCGGCGCGATGATGTTCATTCTTTCCGTTGCGCTTGTCACCCTGATCTACCCGATCATCATGAACAACTTCGTCTCCCCCGGCATCGACTGGAAACTGGTGATCTCCTCCTACATCGGTTTGATCCTCGTCTGCTCGGCGATGCTGGCGTTGGGCGTGGGCATCTCCGCCATCTTCACCAACCAGTTTGCGGCATTCTTCGTCACACTGGGTTTGTTTTTCTTCCTGTGGTTCATGATCGGACTGCCCGCAAACCTCCTGCCCACCGGCGGAGATGTACTCAACTACCTCAGCCTTTCCACGCACTTTTCACAAAATATGAATAACGGCTCAATGACCCTGGGCGGCATTGCCTACTACTTAAGTCTAACTGCGCTGGGCTTGTTCACCGGCACCACCGCAATCGAAATTCGGAGATGGCGCTAATGGCTGGCAAAAAGAAAAACCCTAACGCAAAATATGCCCTGATCGGGCTGATCGTTGCCCTGGTTGCCTGTGTGGCAACCGTCCTGCTCGCATCTGCCAATGGGCTGGTGGGACTGGGCATGTTCAACCTGTCTCCTGAGCAAACAGACGGACTTGACCTCGCCCTGCAGATCAGCGCGGCCTTGCTCGCCATTGGACTGCTCTCCTACGCCATCCTCTCGCCTGACACAATCCGCCGCTTCTTTTCCGGACGTCAGGCACGGTACGGCTCCAATTCACTGGTCCTCACCCTGGCATTTGTCGGCATCCTCTTCGTGGGGAACTACCTCATCTTCAACAACCCCGGCATCCTCGGCGAACCATGGGACTTCACCGAAGACAGTTCCAACACACTCGCCCCGGAAACATTGACTGTCCTTTCCGCATTGCCTGAAAAAGTAACTGCCACCGCGTTCTACACCAACAACCTCAACCCCGCCTCTGCGGAAGAATTGTTGCAGAAGTTCAAAGCCAACAGTAACGGCAAATTCAACTACACCTTTGTCAACCCTGACCTTGACCCCATCGCCGCGCGCGAAGCAGGCATCACCGGGGACGGCAAGATCCTGCTCCAAATGGGCGCAACCAGGGAAGTAGCCTCCTTCGTCAGCGAGTCAGAACTCGTCCGCACATTGATCCGCGTCATCAGCCCGGAACCGCGCGCCGTGTACTTCCTTGAAGGACATGGTGAAGCAGGCGTCGGCGGAGTCAGCGGCGACCGCGCCATGTCCATTGCGGCCAGCACCATGGAAAGCAAGAACTACACCGTAAACTCCATCAACCTGCTTTCCGTATCCTCCATCCCGGAAGATGCCGAGGTAATCATCATCGCGGGCCCGCAGAAGCCGCTTAGCAGGGAAGAAGTGAACCTGCTCAAAAAATATGTAGATGCAGGCGGCGCGCTGCTTATCATGCAAGACCCGCCCTTCTTCACCGAGTTTGGCGATGCGCAAGACCCCATCGCCCAATACCTGCAAACGGACTGGGGCATTGTGCTCAACAACGACCTGATCTTCGATTTCTCCAGCCAGCAGCCGCTCAACGCCATCTCGGCTGGCGCGAACGTGCATCCGATCACCCAGAATCTGAGCGCCAACTATGCAGTCATCATGCCGCAGGCGCGCAGCATCAGCACAGACCTCCCTCCCTCACAGGATGTGATAGTCACCCCGCTCATGTACACCGCCGCCAATTCCTGGGGCGAGACCGCGCTCGATGAATCCTCCGAGGAATATCAATTTGACGAAGGCGTAGACACCCTTGGTCCACTCAACATGGCTGTGGCCGGCGAAAACATCACCACTGGCGGACGTGTAGTGGTCTTCGGCAATTCCTATTTCGCAATCGATGGCAACTTCGACGTGTACGGCAACGGCAACATGTTCATCAACTCAGTAGACTGGGCCGCAGAGCAGGATGACCTGCCGGGCATCACCACCCGCCCCCCCACAGACCGTGTCTTCACGCCGCCTTCACAGATCGGCTTCCTCATCCTAATGCTGGTCGCTATCATTGTCGTGCCTGGTATGGTGGTCTTCTCCGGCGTCTCCGCCTGGATTTCGCGCCGCAAGAGAGGTTAAGGTATGGCCCGCAAAGCAACAAAACCGACCACACGAAAAACCACAAAATCGAAGGAAGCGCCCAGACCGGGCAAACCCGTCTTCCGCGCTGGAACCTGGGTCATGATTCTCCTGTTGGTTGTGCTGGGTGGCGCTGCCATTTACATCAACCAACAGCCAGAGAAAACCGAGGATGCTGAATTCAGTCCCGCCGCCGAACTGTCATTCCTCTTCGAGGATGAGCGCGTGGTAACGAGCATCGAGATCAGGCCCGCAGTTGGAGAAACCGTCCGCATGGAACGGGATGTGGAAAATCTTTGGGTGTTGACCCTGCCCTTTGAGATCGAAGCAGACCCGAGCCTGGTCGAAGCGGTGGCGTCCCAGATCAACGCCTTGAGCATCGTCAGCGAAGTGGACGCCGATCCCAAAGACCTTGGTCTTGAGACACCGCAATATGTCATCACGATCCGCTTTGAGGATGGCGCAACCAGCGCCCTCGAAGTCGGCGATCTGACCCCCACGTACAGCGGTTATTACGTGCGCGTGGACAAGAGCCGGATCGTGATCGTGGCGCCAAGCGGGATCGACTCACTCGTCAACCTTGCGATCTTCCCGCCCTACCTGAACACACCCACCCCCACGGCGACGGCAACGCTTCCACCCACCGAGACGCCTGTTCCTGCTTCGGAAACAGACTCACCCCCCGAAGCGAACACAACCCCGACTCCATAAACACATTACGGCTTCCCCGACGGGGGAAGCCGTAATACAAATGAATTGCAAAGCATCTGAAAGTATGTAAAGCTATTGCTTTTCACCATAAAAACGTGTATTCTAACTTTGGCTTTTGATACTCATATTTAGATTGGATTCCCTGAATGGATGTAGAAAAAATATTGATGGTTGATGATGAAGAGGAATTCCCCGCAATCGCGCGGTTGATTGAACTTGGACGTCAAAAATCGTACGTGACCCTGGATGATATCCTGCACTTCTTCCCCGAAGCGGAGCAGGATGTTGAACAATTGGAAGAGGCATTCTCTGCCCTGCTCAGCGCCGGCATCCCCTTTGTGGAAGATGCCCTGGTACCCGAACCCACCGAGGACGAATTGGTGGCTGTAGAGGAAAGCGGCGAAGCCGAGCCTGAACCCGACCTCTCCCTCGACGATTATCTCGCGAATATCGATACCGACGACACCATCGGCTTGTACCTCAAAGAGGTCAGCCGTGTGCCGCTGTTGACCGCCACCGAGGAAGTGCAGCTTGCCCAGCGCATCGAGCGCGGACGCACCGCTCGTGAGGAACTCGCTCACGGCAGTGTCTCACCGAAACGCCGCCTCGAACTCCGCCGTCATATTGAAGACGGTTGGGCGGCGCGTGAACACCTCATTACGGCAAATTCGCGCCTTGTGATCTCCGTCGCCAAAAAATACATGGGACGCGGCGTACCCTTCCTTGATCTCATTCAGGAAGGCAATATCGGTCTCATTCGCGCCACCAAGAAATTCGATTACCGCCGTGGACATAAATTCTCCACCTACGCTACCTGGTGGATCCGCCAGGCAGTTACCCGCGCCATCGCCGACCAGGGACGCACCATCCGCGTGCCTGTGCATATGGGCGACCAGATCAACAAACTCCTGCGCGTCCAGCACCAACTGACCCAACGTCTCGGGCGTGAACCGAGTGTTGAGGAACTCGCCGAAGCCTTGGATGTGCCTCCCAAGAAAGTGGAGAACATGATCCAGGTCGCGCGCCGTCCGCTCTCACTGGAAACCCCTACCGATGACGAGGAAGACTCGGTGTTGGGCGACTTCATCGAAGACGACGAAGCCCCGCCGCCCGACGACACCGCCACTTACAATCTTCTGCGTGAGCATCTCGGTGAAGTCTTGAACGGACTGCCCCCGCGCGAAGTTCGTATTTTGCAGCTGCGCTACGGTCTGCTCGACGGGCAAGCCTACACCCTCGAAGAAGTGGGACGCAAAATGGGCGTCACCCGCGAGCGTGTCCGCCAGATCGAAGCGCAAGCCCTCAGCCGCCTGCGCCACCCCTCCATCCGCAGAAAACTGCGCGATTATTTGGGCGAGTAAAAGTAAACTACCACTGCCAGAGGCAGTGGTTTTAGAAAGAAAATAAAGGCGACGCAAAGTCGCCTTTATTTTTGAATCGCTAGTAAAATTCCTGTATGCAAAACAAATACTTCGATCTAAAAACTGTAATCGTTCTCGTTATTGCCTTATGCGTCCGTCTGTTGGGTATTTCATCGCGTCCGATCTGGTACGATGAAGCCATTGCCATCCTTTTTTCAGAAAAGGGGTTGGGCGCAATGCTCTACGGAACGCTCGCGCCAACCGGGGCTGGAAGCGCCAACGTCCATCCACTCGGATACCACACGTTACTATGGGGATGGATGAAAGTCTTTGGAGAGTCGTTGGTCTCGGCAAGGATGCTTTCCGTGCTTGCAGGGGTCACGGCAGTCTATCTCATCCACAAAATTTCATTGGAATTATTCGATGCAAAAACCGCGCGGGCAGCCGCGCTGATCGCGGCGTTGTCCCCTTTTCAGATCCATTACGCACAGGAAATCCGGATGTATGCCGTCCTTGTGTTATGGCTATTGCTTGCAACATTTGCATTTCTGCGCGGTTCCCGGTCCGGGGATTGGCGCTGGTGGGCTGTCTTTGGAATTACCTCGGCTTTGGCGCAATATACCCATAACCTCGCCGCTTTCTTTTTGATCCCTCTTGCATTAACACCCCTGCTCAAAAAGGATTGGAAGACGCTTCGATCGGTCATTGTCTCAGGCTGTTTCTCCATCCTTTTGTATTCACCCTGGCTGGTCCAATTGCCCTCCCAAATCGCAAAAGTGGACCAGTCTTATTGGGTGATAAAACCTGGCATATCAAGCCTGTTCACCCTGTTCCTGGTCTTCACAACGAACACCCCGCTACCAGACGCCTGGATCCCTCCCGCCCTGACCATCGCAATCCTAATCCTTGTGACCGGGCTGATGCAGACGATCTACGCAAAAGATGGAGGGGACAGGGCAAATGGGCTGTGGGGGTTATACATGGCTTTTATCCCACCCATTCTATTATTCATCTTTTCGCAATGGATCCCGGTCTATATCGAGAGGGCATTATTACCCTCGGGTGCGTTCTTCTGCATCTGGCTGGCATGGGTCATCCAAAAAACAAACCTGCCGAACGCGGGCCACAGTATGTTGACCGGGATGCTCGCAATTGCCTTTACAGCAGGAATATACCAGCACGTCACCTATCGGGATTTTCCATATGGTCCATTCAAGGAAATGACCGCCTACCTGCGCGAAAATGCCAGGGAGGATGATCTGATCCTGCATTCCAACAAGCTGTCCATGCTCCCTGCGATGTACTTTGACCGAAACCTTCCACAAACATTTATCGGAGACCCACCCGGAAGTCCGTCCGACACGCTTGCACCTGCCACCCAACAGGTCTTGGAAATCGAAGCAAAGTCAAGCATGCGATCCGCACTGGGCGATTCGCAACGAGTCTGGTACGTCATCTTTCAGCGCTCCATCGAGGAGTATCAACTCGCAGGCAAAGTCACACATCCGGATATCGAATTTCTAAATTCGCAATACGAACTCGAATCACAAAAAACCTGGGACGGTCTACAAATCCTCCTGTTTACAAAAAGACCATGAACGATCGAAAAGATTACCTTTGGGCGATAATTGCGTCCACTCTCATCCTGCTCTGGGGGAGCATCCCAACTTGGGCGGGCTACAAAGCGGAAACACAGGATCTGCGTTTCCGCGGCATATATTATGACAGCCAGGACTATGCCGTACACGTCTCCATGATGGAGGCAGGGAGACAGGGAGAAGCGGGCTATCAGTTCAGGTTCACAACCGAACTGCATGATCCGGCATACCTTCGACTATTTTATATTGCACTTGGGCACGTCAGCAGGTTGGTTGGACTTCCAGCCGAGACCACCTTCCATCTGACAAGGTGGCTGCTTGGGTATATGGCGTTGTTCTGCTTGTACAAACTGGCACGGCAGATATTCTTTGATCTGTTTTGGTCGCGAACAGCGTTCCTGCTGGCAACATTGGGTTCGGGGCTTGGATGGCTTCAACTGATTTTCGACTGGGCGCCGGGGCCAATCACGCCTATAGACTTCTGGCAAATTGACAGTCACGTATTTTTCAGCCTGTCTCTCTTCCCCCATTTTGCATTTGTTACTGCCGGTATGTGTATCCTGTTTATTTTTTGGCTGGAGTATTTGGAAAAACCACGCTGGCAGCCAATACTATGGATGGCAATTACCGGGACCATGGTACAGCTTGTCAACCCTATTGCGCTCGCCACTGTGGATGCCGGGCTCGCCGGAGCGATGTTCATGGGCTGGTGGAAGGACCGAAGAATCCGCTGGCAGGATTTCCATACGATCGGTCTAGTGGCAATCGTACAATCACCATTGCTTGCCTACAATTATTGGGTTTTGAACAACGACCCCATTTGGAGTCAATTTACAGTACAGAACAGGACACCATCTCCTCCGCTGGAGTATTATCTGTGGGGATTCGCGCCCTTCCTGCCCTTCGCGATCATTGGCACGATCGATCTCCTCCGTAATAGGTCCAGGGCATCAGCCGCGTCACTTTTCTGGATCATTACCGGGTTTGCACTGGCTTATGCTCCGCTCCTAATTCAACGAAGGTTCCTGCAGAACATAACGATCCCTCTGGCAATCCTTGCGGTTCAAGGGCTGATGAGGCTCTTCGGGATGAGCTCAGCCCAAAGTCCTTTCATGAAGCGCTGGAGATCGGGTCTTGTCTTTCTGTTCGTGTTCGTCGCCTCGCTTTCATCCATCCAGTTGAGCCTCGGGCGTGCCTTATATTTACAAACACATCCAGAAGATCTATATTACCCGTCCAGTCTCGATGATGCAGTCGAGTGGTTCCGCGATCATGCGCAATACAATGATTTCGTTCTGGGGGCAGAAAAGACATCGCAGGTACTGGCGCAAAAAGCAGGCTTACGCGCATATTTTGGACATGAAATGGAAACGCTGGATTACGAAGGAAAAAAGGAACAGGTGAATTCGTTCTTCGCGGGAAGTGCGGATGGTCTTGCATCGCCGCCGATACAATGGGTCGTTTATGGACCGTATGAACAGGCAACCAACCCGGCTTTTCAACCTCCGACAAACCTCGAATTGGTTTTCGACGTCCGGAATCTAAAAATTTATAAAGTAAAATGACCCAAAGCAGGTACAATTTCAAACTTCGAGTTTCAGATCAGGACTTACACCACCGCATCGATCATCAATGCCAGAAAAATGAACATCAAATACATGCTGGACCAGCGGTACATCGTCCATGCCACCTTGTTGCCGCCTATCTTGAACACGCGCCAGGCGGCGTAGAGCAAAAAGCCGCCCAAAACCAATGCAGAGATCAGATATACATTACCTGCCAGATTGAAGATCGGCAGGAGCAGAGTCACGGCAATCAACACAATGGTGTAGATCAAAATCTGATTGCGGGTCTTTTTCTCGCCTTCGACTACGGGCAGCATGGGCACGCCCGCATTTTCGTAATCCTTCATGCGGACAATCGCCAGCGCCCAGAAGTGCGGCGGGGTCCACATAAAAACGATGGCGAACAGGATCCATGCGGCGAGACCAAGTTCCCCTGTTGCAGCCGCCCAGCCCACCATCGGCGGGATCGCTCCCGCCCCGCCCCCAATGACAATATTCTGCACAGTCGCTTTCTTCAACCAGACGCTGTAAAAGAGCACATAGTAAAAAATGCCTGCCAGCGAAAGCAGAGCCGCGAGCAGGTTGACATACCCCGCCATGACATAATAACTGAGCAGGCACAACGCCAGCCCATAGGATAGCCCTTCCGCCGAGGTCAGGCGTCCATCCGCCAGTGGACGTCTGGCAGTGCGCTGCATCTTCTTATCCAACTCGCGGTCAATGTATTGATTCAAGGCGCTCGACCCGGCCGCCGCCAACATCCCACCGAGCAATGTCCAGAAAGTCAACGAAGCGGATGGCCAGGCCTTACTCCCCGCCACCAACCCACTGTACGTCGTCACCAACAACAACGCCACGATCAATGGCTTGGAGAGGATGAAGAAATCCCTCACCCGCTGGCGAAGATCAGTGTGAGGCGCAGGTACGCCGTCTTCTTCCAGCGTCCCGGAAACGATCACCAAAACCAGCAGCGAGACCCATAACGAAATCGCTGTCAATGTATGAAGCACCACCAAATGCAAGGGGTATGCGCGAGTCACTTCAATGGCGCCTACAAATGCCTGTCCTAAAAATAACACACCCGTTACCGTGGTCAACGGCAAAAGAACAGGATGATGGCGCTGTTCCCGCCATGCCTTGCGCCACACCAACGCCATGATTATCGCAGCGACTCCCACGAATGCAAAATGCGCCAACTTTAAATACCCGAGTGGGTCAGTGGGGGCGCACAGGGGCCAACCTGCACAGAACAAGGCCGCGTTGGTAATCGTCACCATGCGCCCAAAAACAGTCAGCGAAAAAACAGACACCATCAGAAGGAACGTCAATCTTGCAAACGAGCTGCGCAAGGAATACTTCATGGTCAATCAACCTGCCTTCGTAAATAGAATGGATACCCAGCAAATAGAATGGCGGCAAACGTAAACCACTGCAAAGCATACCCGAAATGCGAACCTTCGGTCAACTCAATTTCAGGCTGATACGGAATCGGCGGCGTTGTGTCCCCTGCCTCCACATTCGGTTGAATGTAAATTTCAAGAATGGGATATGAAAACTGCGCGGACATATTCTCCACATCGAGATTGTTCCACACCGCGAGTTTGCCGCCGTCTTCAGGCGGCGCATCCGCGATTCCGCCGATGGCTGGTTTGCCCTGCCCAAGCCGAATCTGCCCTGTGACAGTGACCGCGCCAGGCTCATCGAAGTCATGCCAATCTGCATCAGCGGGGACCCAGCCTCGGTCCACCAGAACAGCCGTCCCGTTGGAAAGAAGCGGCGTGATCAAATGATAGCCGTATTCACTTCCGTAATAGCGATTCCGTATGGCGACCTGATTCGCAAAGTCATACTCCCCCATAAACGTGACAGAGCGCCACTCCATTGAAGCGATGTCAGCGGGGACACTCTCGTTCAAATCCAATAATTCGGCGGCACGCATGGTGGTGACTTGCGCGTTGAAAGCGCGACGTCCTTCGAGTCGATCCAACTGCCAGATGCCGAGGCGGATGCAAACTGCGGCGCCGATAAAAACCAGCAGAGTGGTAAACAGCCACTCACGGCTGAATATTTTTGTGAGCATGTTTCGTACCGTTCCTGACAGGGAGGATGGCGGCATACAAGGCGATCAGGATGCCCATGGGGATGCCCGTAAACAGGATGCCATACACACGCGTGCCAAGCGTGAGCGATTCGTAGACATCCATGCCGATGTAGTTATCCGCCTGAAACGAACATTCGTAAGCGAGGCTTTCGGGCTGACCCAGCACAAGCTGCCCCGCTGCGCCTGCGGGAATCCACAGCGGGCCGAGTTGGTGATCCACGCTGTCTTCGTTCTCGATGACGAGCACGTCACCCACTACAAAGGTCATGCCTTGTGGCAGGGTTGGCGGTTGCTCGCCGCGCGCCACAAGCTCGGACGTGCCGGCAGGGACAATGACCGTGATGGTTTGAGGGGCGCGCGCGGTCCTGCCAAGAAAGATGAACGTACCTTCGCTCAACACCAGTCCGATCAAAAGACCAACCACCACGGAAATTGCAATTCGTTTTTTTAGTGTGTTTGACATGGGCTACTGACTCAAGAGAAGTTCGATATCGTGTGCAATGTCTGCGGGCGGCGTTTGAAAGCCGTACGTCAGGCGCATGTTCCCGTTCTGGTCGATCAATGTGACGCGGGCAGTGTGATTGATGATGTAGTTCGTGGCGGAGGTACCATCCACAATCTCGCGATACACGCCAAAGCCGCTCCAGATGGGTTCGAGTTCCGCCTGTGTGCCGCTCAGGCCGATAAAATCGGGATTGAAGCGTTCGACATATTTTTGCACACCTTCAATCGTGTCACGCTCAGGGTCAACTGAAATGAACACGACCTGTACCCGACTGGCATCTGCCACGTTTAGCTGATCAACTGCCAGTTTCAACTCCGCCAGTGTGGTCGGGCAAACATCGGGGCAAAAGGTATAGCCGAAAAAAACCAATGTGATTTTTCCACGATTGTCGTTCAAACGGAAGGGATTCCCACTGGCATCCGTCAACGAGATTTCAGGCGCGAGCGGAAATGGCTCTCCATATAAAGTGCCGCGAAAATTTGCGGGCCTCGAGAAAAGCGCTGTCAAAAGGATGGCAAGCGCCACAACAGCAAAAGCCGCCACCCCAACCAGGAACGTTCGTTTATTCATTCATACTCCACAATCAGTGATACCCCACTTATACCAAAACTTGATTAATCACGTATCTTCCCAATAACTTGGGGATGACATACACCGTCCCGAAGGTTCCTCGAAAAACATGGTTGAGCCATTCAAACCTTCGGGACGTTTGCATTACTTTTTGAGATGATACTTAATCACCCATAAAAAATCCGCCGCCTCATCGGCGGCGGATTTCCTCATTTATACTGCCTTGCCGATCAGATACAAAGCGGGGTAGAAGAAAATCCACACCAGGTCTACGAAATGCCAGTAAACGGTGGCGGCTTCCACACCCCAGTGCTTCTCGGCGGTGTAAAGACCCTTGCGGGCATTATTCCAGACGATGCCCAGGAAGATCAGCCCGGTCAGGACGTGGAAGGCATGCATACCCGTCATCATATAGAAGACGCCTCCCAACGGACCGACGGCTGGGTTGCCAAAACTGGCAATCAGCCCCTCGTGGGCAGCCAGACGCCACTCCACGAAGACCACCCCGAGGAAGAAGCCCAAGCCGAGGATACCCGTGATCAGGGTGTTGTTCATGAAGGATTTGACATCGCCATAGGACATGGCGGTCTCGCCGCGATTCATGAAGAAGGATGACACCAGCAGAACAGCGGTGACAGCCAGACCAAGATTCTGGTCCAGTTGATGCGGGCGGGTCAGCCCAAGCAGGTTGATGCGCATGGTCATCAAACCCGCGAACACAAACGCATCCGAAAGCAGGAAGAGCCACAGACCGATGCGGTTTGTGCCCGTCTTAAACTGGTAGGAATGTTCGTCCGTGCCGTCGTCGTTGTTTAATTTATAAACGTGCATGTAGTAATACATGACCAGTGCGGCTTTGATGACCGCCACCACTAGAAGGATGGATATGGCGTTGAAGGTCACGGCGACAAAGAACTCAAGAACGGTCAGCACTGCGAGATAAACAAAGATCATCACACCCTGACCGAGAGCGGAAGATTTATCTTGTGTATGGGACATTTCGCTCCTCCCCTTTATTTATGCCCGCTTTTGGCGGGAGCAATGAATTTGACATATTGCGAGCCTTCCAAGCCGTAATCATACGGCTCACCCACAACTTCAAATGGCTGTTCGTAGTTATGAGCGGGCATGGGAGAGGGAACCTGCCACTCGGGGGAGCGGGAATTCCAGACGTTGCCATCCGCTTTTTCGCCGTTTTTGACGCTGGCGAAGAAGTTGTAAATGAAGATCAGCACCGAGAGACCAATGAGATAACCTGCGATGGTAAGCGCCAGATGGGTGGCGTCGAAACCGAGTGCGGCGTCATAATCCGCGATGCGGCGTCGCATCCCAAGCAAACCGATGCGCATCATGCCGAAGGTCAGGACAAAGAACGAGGGCGTCATCAGCCAGAAATGCAGTTTGCCGAGGGTCTCGTTCATGCGGCGTCCCGTCGCTTTGGGGAACCAATAATACAATGCGGCAAAGAACGGGAAGACAAAGCCGCCGAAGATCGTATCGTGAAAATGACCGACAATGAAGTAGGTATCGTGCAGGTGCAAGTCAACCGAGACGGTGGCATTGGGAGGACCTGTGAGACCGCCCAGCAGGAATACAACAATGGCGCCCAGGACGAACAACATTGGCGTGGGAAAGGTGATCTTGCCTTTCCACAGGGTTGCAACCCAGGAGAAGAATTTCACGCCTGTGGGGATGGCAACCAACAACGTGCTGTACATGAAAGGCAGGCGCAGGTATTCGTTCATGCCGGAAGTGAACATGTGATGCGCCCAAACGACGAAACCCACCAGGGCGATCCCCAGCGAGGACATGGCGATCCAACGATAGCCAAACAGGGGTTTGCGGGCAAAAACGGGCAAAAGTTCGGAGATCACACCCAGACCGGGCAGGACGAACACATACACCGCAGGATGTGAATAGAACCAGAACAGGTGCTGGAAAAGCACGGGGTTGCCGCCTTTGGCGGGGTCAAAAAAGCCCATGCCAAAGAGGCGCTGGAACATGACTAACTGGAAGGAAAGACCGATGAACTGGGTGGCGGTGAGGGCGATGATGGAAGTGGCAATCGCCGCCCAAACGAAGATCGGCATGCGCATCGCGTTCATGCCTTTGGCGCGCATCCGCAGGACGGTGGCGATCACGTTGAGCGCGCCCAAAATGGAAGACCAGCCCGCCACGAACACGCCGAGGAAGAACATCTGCATCCCGACCGGGGCGCGGACGGAAAGCGGCGGATAGCCCGTCCAGCCGGTATCGAAACCGCCGAGGAACAGGCTCATCAGCAATAACACGGCGGCAGGCACGGCAATCCAGAACGAGAATGCGTTCAAACGAGGGAAGGCCATATCCTGCGCCCCAATCAGCAGCGGCACGACGTAATTGATGATGCCCGCAATCCCCAGCAAAATGGACACGATCATGATCATGCCGTGCAGGGACATCAGGGTATTGTAGAGTTGCAAGCCGTTCTGCCCGAACAGGTTCAAATCCTGGGTCAGGAACTGCAAGCCGGATGCCGCAAGTTCGGTGCGGAAGATCAGCGCGAACAAACCGCCGATGCTGATCAACGCCAGCGCAACCACCGTATATTGAACGCCGATCACTTTGTGGTCGAGGGAAACGTGGAAATATTTCTCCCATCCGGAATAAGGTTCTTCATGATGTTCGGGCGTATCCATGCCGCGCGCCCACTTGACCCAGTCGCTGACCGCGCCGGAACCAAGCAGGAAGGCAATCACGCCGCTGAACCCGCCCATCACCCATGCGGGCTCGGTAAAGAAAAAAACGTCGTTCACGCTTAAGCCCATCAAGGCGCGAATGCCTGTCACCAGCCCGGCGCCCAACAGGGTGCCGGCAAATTGCCAGAGCAGACCGCGCGCAAGGGCAGTTGCAAGGAATTTCTTCATTTCAATATCCTCCGCCGTCTTATTTCAAGGTTTTGATATACGCGATGATAGTTGCGATCTCTTCATCGGTAAATTGATAGGGAGGCATCACAGAGGGCGACGGGAAACCGGCCACAATCGCCGCATTCGGATCAAGGATCGATTCTTCAAGGAATGCATCATCTGCGGTCACCGTTGTGCCATCGGCAAGGGTGACTTCCGAACCATACAAGCCAAACCAGGTCGGACCCGTCAGCGGTGTACCATCGGCGGAGTGACAGCCGACACAACCGTTCTTCACAGCCATAATCTGACCCTGCCCTTCAGGGGTCTGCGCAGCGGCGGCGATTGCCTGCTGCTCCGATACCCAAGCATCATATTCTGCCTGTGAAGCGACGATGACCGCGTTCTCCATATAGGCATGAGAGGTTCCGCATAACTCGGCGCAGCGCACTTTGTAACTGCCTTCCAGCGTCGGTGTAATGCGATATTCGGTCACGCGGCCAGGCACAACGTCCTGTTTGACGCGGAATTCAGGGACCCAGAACGAATGGATCACATCCATTGATTCCATCTTAAGCACAACCTGTCTGTTATAAGGCAGGTGGAGTTCATTACTGACCACCCCATACTCGGGATATTCGAAAGTCCATGTAAATTGACGCGCCGTCACGTTGATAACCATCGCATTCGGGTCGGCACGAAGCACTTCACCCAGCGAAAATGTCCCCATATAGGCGAACGCCACCACAATAAATAGGGGCACCACTGTCCACGTAATTTCAAGGGCGGTGTTGCCTTCGATGTGTTCGGCGTCCGTTGTATCGCCTTTTTTCCTTCGGAATACAAACAGGCTGTATCCCATTGGTACGATAATCAGGGAAAAAAGAAAGGATATGGCAATTACCTGCCAGTTCCACATCCAATCAATCGGTATGGATTGGGCGCTCGCCGCATCCGGCATCAACCCAATTGTATCCAACCCAATATATGTGAGACCAGCCAAGAGAATGACCAATACCCCCACAACAACGAAATGTCGCATAGCTCCTCCTCCAAAAGATTATGTGGGCGCCCTGCCCAGTTCCAAAAACTGTCCAAATATATCAAATAATATTCAATTTGTCATTATTTTTGGCAGCCTATTTTTGGGTAACTTCTACCGCATTACACTTGTCGAAATTGTTCGCATGGAAAAAAAATTGAAGCAGACGATTGATTTGCAGCCAAATTAAACAGTGCCGCATGAAGTGCGAACACTGGAAAAGCAACAGTTGTTGAACTTTCTGTAATTTGCACTAATGGGGGTTGAATTATGAGATTTGGTTGCTATAATACATAGTATGTCATATTTATGACCATTTCACCATCCGGGAGAGGAGACTTACATGAAAAGAAAGAGCAATTTGCTGTTGTTGTTTGGAGTATGCTTTACTGCGGGGGCAATCATATTGACGGCATGTGGGGGCAGCGCCACATTGCCACCCTTCGCGACTGCCATTCCAACGCTTACTGAAGGATCACCCACCGACACACCCCAGTCACCGGTTGAATTATCAACGCCTGGGGATGCCATTCATGCGGTGGACATCATCGGCGATTGGGTAAACGCCGGCGCGCCTGAAACCGGGGAATTCAATTACACGGGAATTGACGGAAACAGTTACACCGCCACATTCGAAGCGGACATCCTGCCGTTGTTTACCCAAAACAATGTGTGGTTTGACGGGGCGCAAGCCTGCACCGGCTGTCACTTCGCCAACACTGAAAACTCATACCACGAAATGGACCTGACCTCCTACGAGGGCATCGTCACCGGCGCGGATTCGCTCTCCTCGCCTCCGGGCGTTTCCATCCTCGGCGCCAGCGCGGTGGGCGCGACCGACTTCGACTGGGCGCATTCCAAACTGCGCGAACGGATGCGCAACAACCGTATGCCCCCCGGCTGGACCTTCGACATCACCGAGGTCAACCGCGACGGTCTCTGCGTCGAGGTCGGTGACGAAGGTGTGACCGTCTTGCCAGGTCAATTTGGTTGCGACCTGAACGGTGTCGGCGTTCTCGAAGCGTGGGTCGTGACAGGCGCTCCCGAAACGGACGCCTTCGCCTACGGAGACGCGCA
>JAUXWL010000147.1 GCA_030680155.1 Anaerolineales bacterium | reverse complement strand
GTTCCTGTCCGTTGAGCCACTTTTGGGTCCCATTCCTAAAATGAACTTGAAGGGAATCAATTGGGTCATTGTTGGCGGCGAATCGGGTCCTGGGGCGCGTCCGCTCGACAGGGAATGGGTGGTGGATATAAAAAACCAGTGCCTAAAAGCAAAAGTCCCATTTTTCTTCAAACAATGGGGTGGCGTTCAAAAGAAGAAAGCTGGCAGGCTGCTGGATGGCAGGACTTGGGATCAGATGCCCAAGAAGATGGATTTAGCAAGGGCATAAAATCAGGAAGGCGGCAATTAGCCGCCTTCTTTTTTTTAAAAAATTTGTAACTGCTCAGGGCAAGACCCTAAAGGTTTCCTTTACAAATCAAAACGAAATTTCAACAAAGGTTTTCCTGCAAAATAAACCTCTGGTACGCAGAAAAACCTTTAGGGTCTGTTTTTCGGAGGAAAATTGATGCGGCTGAGCAGTTACAAAAAATTTTCTTATTACATGTGACCCCACTGCAAAAGGGGCTTCAAACACGAAGTACACGAAGGTTAATAAATGAAAGGCTCTTACTTGGTGTTCCTTAGTATTACAGCGCAAGGTTGCTCCCTGCGCCGTACCCATTCTGGGCACTTTCCCCGGCGCAGGCGTTTTCCAGCAACACGCCGCCGGGGATGTATGCCCAGATATGGGTACGGCGGCTTTGAGCCTGACTTTGCGCTGTAATGTTAGTGACCTTCGTGTTTAATTGGTTTTTGCAGTGGAGTCATACTTGTTTCAGGACGTTATTGCCCAATGATGGTATTTGGTGTGCGTACACCCAAGCGACATAAGCCTCTCAGAATCATGCGAATTGCGATTACAATCAACCTGTAATTTCCGGTAATCATTCAAAGGACGTTCAACTCATGTCTGACCGCGACCTCGCCGCACGACGTCTGTTGGCTGTCACCGAAGAGGAACTCCAGCGCATCGTGCTGGATATTCACGACGGTCCCGTCCAAAACCTCTTCGCGGCGCTCAGCCAGCTCACCCTCCTGCGCGGACAACTCTCCACAACCGCAGACCTGCCGGTGGAATGTTCCGCCGCCATTACCCGCGTCATTGGGCTGATCGAGGTCTCGCTGCGCGACATCCGCAGTTTGCTGGGCGTGTTTCGCGCCCCCGCCTTCGTCGAAAACGGGCTGGCGGAGATCATCGAAGACATCGTCATCCAGCACGAATCGTTCACGTCCGGCATGGTGACACTTGAAATGAACGAACCCTTGCCCGAAACGGTATCCCTGCCGGCCAAAATTGCCTTGTGCCGAATTTTGCAGGAGTCGCTTTCGAATGTTCGCCGCCATGCCGGGGTGGAAACTGCAGCGGTCAAATTATGGACGGAAAAGGGACGCCTCATCCTCGAAGTCTCCGACCGGGGACACGGGTTCCAGCCGCCCCCGCTGAACGGACCGCAGGCGACGGAGAGACACGAGCACATCGGCTTGCGCGGGATGCGGGAGCGGGCCGCGCTGGTTGGCGGGAAACTATTTGTCGAGAGTCAGCCTGGCACAGGGACGCGCATCCGTGTCGAGGTACCAATGCATGAGTGACGCCCCGCAGATCCGCATTGTGCTGGCGGACGATCACGCCCTGGTGCTGGAAGGCTTGCGGGCATTACTGGATGCCGAGCCTGACCTGCGCGTCGTGGCGACCGCAACCGACGGGGAAAGACTGCTGGAAGCCGCCCGCCGCTTCAAACCGGATGTGATCGCAATGGACATTCAAATGCCCTACATGGACGGTTTCACCTGCCTGCGCCACATTCGGACCGAGAACCTGCCCATCCGAGTTTTGGTGATCAGCGCGTTTGGCGACGCCCAATCCCTGCGTGCGGCTTTGGATGGCGGCGCGGACGGCTTTGCCCTCAAAACCGACCCGCCGGAGATGACCCTCGCCGCGATCCGCCAGGTTGCCGCGGGTAAGATGGTCTTCCCGGATGTGGTGCGGCGCTGGATGGCGCGCCCGCCCGCCGCCGACCCAAACGCACTGACCGAGCGCGAAGAATCCGTGCTGGCGCTGGTCGCCGAAGGGAAGAGCAACCCGCAGATCGGCGCGGCGCTCAACCTGAGCGAAAATACCGTCAAGTTCCATTTGCGGAATTTGTTTGCGAAACTGGGGGTCTCGAACCGCACCGAAGCCGCCGCCAAATATCACCGGCGCGCATAACCCACCCAATCGGGCAGTCCGCCCACCCATACTAATTCTCACAAACCACCCACCTGGACGTTTTATTTAAGGCGCAGGGCGGCTATTCTTGGCTCAATATAACCGCAAGGAGAGCCGCTTATGATCGTCACAACCACTGAACTGTTCAAACTGGCGTACGGAAAATTTGCCGTCGGCGCGTACAACATCAACAACATGGAGCAGGCATTGGGTTTGTTCCAGGGACATTTGGATGCGCAAGCCCCCTTCATCATCCAGATTTCCAAAGGCGCGCGAAAATACGCGGGCGTGAAAATGCTCGAAGCCATCATCCGCGCCTGTGACGGGGAATTCCCCGAAGCCGTCTACGCGGTGCATCTCGATCACGGCGACGAACAGACCTGCAACGAATGTATTGATTCGGGCTTTTACTCCTCCGTGATGATAGACGCCTCGCACGAGACGTTCGAAGAAAACGCCGCCATCACCCGCCGCGTGGTCGAATACGCCCGAGCCAAGGGGGTGAGCGTCGAATCCGAGATCGGCATGTTGGGCGGGGTGGAGGAACACGTTTCGGTGGATGAAAAACACGCCATGCTCACCGATCCCGACGAAGCCAAAGCCTTTGTCGAACAAAGCGGATGCGACAGCCTGGCGGTCGCCATCGGCACCAGTCACGGCGCGTATAAATTCAGCGGGAATCAGAGTTTGCACTTCGACCGCATTGCCGAGATCCAAAAACGGCTGCCGGGCTTTCCGCTCGTCATGCACGGCTCGAGTTCGGTGCCAAAGGATGAGGTGGAGAAAATCAATCGGTATGGCGGGCAGCTCGACCCGTCGGCGAGAGGCGTGGATGAATCGGAGTTCGCCAAAGCCATCCCGTTGGGGGTCACAAAGGTCAACATCGATACCGACGGGCGTCTCGTCTGGATGCGCGTTCACCGCGAACATTTTTACAACGACCCGAAGAACTTCGACTTCCGCAAACCCGGCGCGGAATATATCAAAGCCTACGCCGATTTCATCGTCAACAAATCGAAGGCGCTGCTTTCGGCGGGCACGCTTCCCGAAGTGCAAGCCGCCCTCGGCGCGGCGGTTCAGTGAAATGGCTCCAGCGTCGAATCCCTCTCCTCGGACAGGACCAGCCATGAGCGAAGCCCCGAACCGCAACCTTGCCCTCGAACTGGTGCGCGTCACCGAAGCCGCCGCGCTTGCCGCAAGTCATTGGATGGGACGCGGTCAAAAAGAATCCGGCGACGGCGCGGCAGTCGAAGCCATGCGCCTGATCCTCGGCACGGTGGAGATGGACGGCGTGGTGGTGATCGGCGAAGGCGCAAAGGATCACGCTCCCATGCTGTACGACGGCGAACGGATTGGAAGCGGCAGCGGTCCCGCGGTGGATGTGGCGGTGGATCCCATCGAAGGCACATCCCTGCTCGCCTACGGACGCCCCGACGCGATTTCCGTCGTCGCCATTGCCCCGCGCGGGACGATGTGGTCGCCGGGACCGGCGTATTACATGAACAAACTCGTCGTCGGGCGTGAGGCTCGCGCCGCGCTTCATCCCGGACTGTTATCTGCTCCTGTTTCTGAGACATTATCCACGATTGCGGCATCGCTGCAAAAACCCCTCGGCGACCTGACGGTCTTCGTGCTGGATAAACCCCGCCACCAAAAACTCATCGCCGACATCCGTGAAGCGGGCGCGCGCGTGCTGCTCCGCACCGACGGCGACGTGGCGGGCGCGCTCATGGCAGCCATGCCCAACTCCGGCGTGGACGTGCTGATGGGCATCGGCGGCACGCCCGAGGGCGTGATTACCGCGTGCGCCGTGCGCGCGCTGGGCGGCGTCATGCTCGGTCAACTCGCGCCGCAAAGAGAAGATGAGCGCAAAGCGGTTGAAGAAGCCGGTCTCGACCTCGGCCGCGTATTGACCGAACTCGACCTGGTGCAAAGCGAAGATGTTTTCTTCGCCGCGACCGGCATCACCGACGGCGTGCTGATGCCCGGCGTGCATTACCGTGGCGAAGGCGCAAGCACTGTCTCCATCGTCATGCGCGGAAAAACGGGAACCGTGCGAAAGATCCACGCCGATCATCGGCTGGATAAACTGCGCGAGATTAGTCAGATCGTTTATTAGTTGAGTAGTTGAATAGTTGAATAGTTGCGTAGTTGTGAAGTTACATAGTTCAACAAATAAACCACCAAACTACCCGACCACAAGGAGAAAAAATGTCCGACTCAAACGAAAACGGCAAAGCCCTGTTCGATGCAGGCGTAAAGGATTACAGCGCGGCGGGACGCTATTATTACGATATTGGCTTCAAGCCCACCGAAACCCAGGTGTTGGCGGCATTTCGAATTACGCCGCAGGAGGGCGTGTCTTTCGAGGAGGCCGCTGCGGCAGTGGCGGCCGAATCCTCCTTCTCCACCTGGACGACCGTCTGGTCCGATTATCTCGTGGATGCCGCCCGCTACTCGGCCCGCACCTACGAGATGAAACCTGTGCCGGGTCACAAAGACCAGATGATGGCGTACATCGCCTATCCGTTGGACCTGTTCGAGGAAGGCTCCATGCCGAACCTGATGTCGTCCATCGTGGGCAACGTGTTCGGCTTCAAGCCCCTGCGCGCCCTGCGATTGGAGGATATTTACTTCCCGCCCGCACTGTTGACCACCTTCCAGGGACCGCCGCACGGCATCCAGGTGGAACGCGACAAACTGGATAAATACGGGCGTCCGCTTCTCGGCGCGACGATGAAGCCCAAACTCGGTCTTTCCGCCAGGAATTACGGACGCCTGGTGTACGAAGCCCTGCGCGGCGGGCTGGATTTCACAAAAGACGATGAGAACATCACCTCCCAGCCGTTCATGCGCTGGCGTGACCGCTTCGAGTTCGTGATGGCTGCCGTCAAGCAAGCCGAAGCCGAAACCGGCGAGCGCAAGGGACATTACCTCAACGTCACCGCCGGCGACATGGAGGAAATGTACCGCCGCGCCGAACTGGCAAAGGAACTCGGCTCGCGCATCATCATGGTGGATTATCTCGTGGCGGGCTTCACCGCCTTTGCATCGCTTTCAAAGTGGTGCCGCGCAAACGGGATGCTACTCCACGCCCACCGCGCCATGCACTCGGTCATGGATCGCCAGCAGAATCACGGCGTCCACTGGCGCGTGCTTGCCAAGTGGTGCCGCATCGTCGGCGCGGACCATTTGCACAACGGCACGGTGGTCGGCAAACTCGAAGGCGACCGCGCCTCGACCATCGGCATCAACGAGATGATGCGCGCAACCGACGTTGCCAAAAAGGAAACCTGCGCCGGTCATCACTTCGACCAGCCCTGGCTTTCCATGCCGGCCATGTTCCCGGTCGCTTCGGGCGGAATCCACGTGTGGCATATTCCAGAACTCGTCTCCATCTTCGGAGACGATGCGATCCTGCAATTCGGCGGCGGGACGGTGGGACATCCCTGGGGAAGCGCGGCGGGCGCCACCGCCAACCGCGTCGCGCTGGAGGCGGTCATCCAGGCGCGCAACGAAGGAAGGGACCTGCACACCGAAGGAACGGACATCCTCAAATCCGCGGCGAAGCACAGCGGTGAATTGCGCGCCGCCATGGAAACCTGGAAGGACATCACCTTTGAATACGAATCCGTGGACGCGCTCGAAAAGTCATAACCGTACCGCAAAGTTCACTTTGCGCCTGTATTTGGTGATCTATCGTATATGTGCAAGGTGAACCTTGCGGTACAAATCCGAGGAGCAATTGAAATGAAAACCGAAACCTTTTCCTATCTTCCCACTTTTACCCGTGAACAGGTCGAAAAACAAATCCAATATTTCCTGAACAACAGCTGGGTGGTCGGCATTGAATATACATCCCAGCCGAATCCCTCGCTCGTCTTTTGGGATTGGTGGAGACTGCCGCTGTTCAATATGAAATCCGTCGGCGAGATCATGGCGGAGGTGGATGCCTGCAAGGCGGCGAACCCGGACTGTTATATTCGCATCACCAGTTACGACCATGTGCGGCAATCGCAGGTGATGGGGTTCGTTGTACATAGGGTCTAAAGAGGTATCCCATGAACAAACAACGCCCCATTATCCTCGCCATCGTCGGCGACAGCGCGGCGGGGAAAAGCACGCTGACCAACGGCTTGGTCCAGATTCTCGGCGAGGATCGGGTCACTGTCGTCTGCACGGATGACTATCACAAATACGACCGCAAAGAACGCGCCGAACTGGGCATCACGCCCCTGCATCCCGATTGCAACTATATCGACGTGCTGGAACTGCACCTCGAACGCCTGCATTACGGTCAGCCTTTTCTCAAGCCGGTCTACGATCATTCCAGCGGAAGCCTGGTGCGCCCCGAATACGTCCGCCCGCGTGAGTTCGTCATTGTGGAGGGCTTGCTCGGTTTCCATTCCGCCGTCATGCGCCAGTTTTACGATGTGAAGGTTTTCCTGGACCCGCCGGAAGATTTGCGAACCGCATGGAAGATCAAACGCGACACCAGCAAACGCGGTTACACCGCCGACCAGGTGCGGGCGGAGATGAAAAAGCGCGAGGCGGACACGCTCAATTACATCCGCCCGCAGCGCGAACATGCGGATATCGTTGTCCGCTTTCACCCCGACGAAGGGGTGGGGTCGGAAAACGCCGGACCCACCCTCAACGCCCAACTGGTGCTGCGCCCGACGATACCCCACCCGGACCTGAGTTACCTGATTGACGGAACGCCTCATGCCCCGACCGATATCCGGCTGCGGCTTGGACGCGACGGCGGACGCCCGGTGGATTTCCTCGAAATTACGGGCGGCGTGAGCGCCGAAAACGCCTTCCAACTGGAAGATGCGATCTGGCAGCACCTGCCCGACCTGCGCCCCGTCCGCGAGGATCTGTTCGGCGATTACCAGGACCGCACGGAGATAAGACACAGCCATCCGCTGGCGCTCTCGCAATTGTTGATCACCTATCACCTGTTACACAAATACGTCAACATCAAACAGATTCCGATGGCGCCGCCGGTGGCTGCGTTGAGCCGCTTGCAGTCCACGCCGGAGAGCACGCTCCAATCACCGGGAGAAAGGTGATGTAGTACCGCGACATTTATGTCGCTTCCGCAGGCGCAAGATAATGAAGTTTAAAAATTAAATGCCGTAACCGCGTAGCTGGCGCTGCCGAAGGCGTCTAACGCCAACAGGCGCGTATTACGAGAAGATTATCTTCTTAAAGTTCATAATCTTGCGGTACGAGGCGGAAGGCGGGACCAAACGTCAGAGGAGAGAAAATTGATTTGGGCGAACCAGTTGTCGGCTTGGAAGGAAGCGGCGCGTCTGCATGGAAGGATCGAGCATGAGCGATGAATATGATGTCATAGTGATCGGCGCGGGACCCGTTGGTCTGTTCGCCGCGTTCTATGCGGGGATGCGAAACCTGCGAACCCTGGTGCTGGAGGCGCTGCCGAGACCCGGCGGGCAGATCACCGCGCTGTATCCTGAAAAATATATTTACGACGTGGGCGGGTTCCCCGCCATTTTGGGGCGCGACCTTGTATCCGAACTTTACAAACAAAGCAGCCAGTTCGGCGCGGATTTCCGCTTCAACGAGCGCGTCGAAAAAATGGAAACGCTCGATGCCAACCTCTTTCGCCTGACCACGACCGAGTACGCCTGCCACAGCAAGGCGGTCATCATCGCCGCGGGCATCGGCGCCTTCCAGCCCAACCGTCTTACCCTGCCCGGCGTGGCGGAGTTCGAAGGGCGCGGTGTTTCCTACATGGTGCGCGAGCGCGAGAAGTTTTTGGGGCGGCGTTTGCTGGTCATCGGCGGCGGCGATACCGCCGTGGATTGGGCGCTGGAACTTCGGAACTGGGCAAGCGAGGTCACATTGATCCACCGCTTCGATTATTTCGAGGCGCACCAACGCAGTGTGATCGCGCTTCAGGAATCCACCGTGAAGGCGTTGACACAGCATGAATTGCTTTCCGTGTCGGGGAACGAGCGGGTCGAGCAGGCGGTCATCCGCAACAATGTAAACGGGGACGAATTCACCCTGGATGTGGACGACATTCTCATCTGCATCGGCTTCCGCGCAGACATTGGACCGCTCAACCACTGGGGCTTCAAACTGGAGGGCCGGCGCATCGCGGTCAACCGCCAAACGGAGACGAACATCCCCGGCGTGTATGCCATCGGCGACATCGCCCACCCCGAAGACGGCGTCAACATGAACTTGATCGCCTACGGATTCGGGCAGGCAACGCTGGCGGTGGGATACGCCAGTCATTTCATCCACCCGCAACAGCGCGTGGCGCACGGGCACAGCAGCAACCGCAAAGGCATGAAATACGCGCCCACGCCCGGCTCGGCGCAGGGATAGGCTGAATTGACAATCCGATCCATGTAGTAGGATTAATATTATGGAGAACCGCATGTCAGAACGACCTCAACGCAACCTGTCACTGGAACTTGCGCGCGCCACCGAAGCGGCAGCCCTCGTCGCCGCGCGTTACAGGGACCGCAGGGAATGGGACGGGGCAAACGCCGCCGCCGCCAAAGCCATGCAGACCGTCCTGCACACGATAGACATGGACGGGGTCATCGTCATTGGGGAAGGGGAGAAGAAAACCGCCCCGCTGCTGTTTCACGGTGAAATGGTCGGCACCAGCCATCCGCCTGCGGTGGATATGGCGGTTGACCCGATTGAAGGCACACCCGAACGCGCCCTCGGACGCCCCAACACGCTCTCCCTTGCGGCTCTGGCGGAACGCTGGAGTCTGTGGGACCCCGGTCCCAGCGTGTACGTGGATGAGATCGTCGTCGGCTCGCAGGCGCGCGAAGCGATTGACCTGAACCTCAGCCCAGCCGGGAACCTGCAGCGCATCGCGGAAGCCTCGCGCTGTAACGTAAGCGACCTGACGGTTTTCGTTTTGGATAAACCCCGCCACAAAAAACTGATCGGCGATTTGAAGGAGGCGGGCGTCCGTTTGGAAATCAGTTCCGGCGGATTCATCGTCGGGGCGATCCTGGCTGCCCTGCCCGGCACAGGCATTGACGCGATGATGAGCGTCGGGCGCGCCTCCGAAGCAGTGCTGGCGGCGTGCGCCGTCAAATCGTTGGATGGCGGCTTGCAGCTCCGCCGCGCACCGCAAAGCGCGGAAGAGGAACAGCGCGTCCACGCCTCGCTGGGGAGGAACGCCGGTCAAATCCTGAACGAATCGGCGGTGTGCAAATCGGAGGATGTGTTCATGGCTGCCACCGGCATCACCGACGGACGCCTGCTCAAAGGCGTCGAGTTCCATCGCGACGGCGCAACCACTGAAAGCCTCGTCTTGCGGGCGCGCTCCGGCACGCTGCGGTACGTCCGCGCCGTTCACCGCCTCGATAAACTGATGAAATTCAGCCAGATTGATTACACCAGTTCCAACGCACAAACGCCAATAAACGAGGATGAATAAACATGATCAAACTCGCCCCCTCCATTCTCTCCGCCGATTTTGCCCGTCTCGAAGCGCACGCCCGCGAAGCCGTCACAGCCGGGGCGGATTGGCTGCACGTGGACGTGATGGACGGGCATTTCGTCCCCAACATCACCATCGGTCCGCTCATCGTCGAGGCGCTGCGTCCCTTGCGGGAGGAAAGCGGCGCATGGCTGGACGTACACTTGATGATCGAACAGCCCGAACGCTACCTGGCGGATTTCGCGCGCGCCGGGGCGGACATCATCACCGTGCATGTCGAAGCCTGCGTCCATTTGCACCGCACGATCCAGCGCATCAAGGAGTTGGGAGTGAAAGCGGGCGTCGCCCTCAACCCCGCCACGCCGCTGGCAGCGTTGGAAGAAATCCTGCCGCAGGTTGACCTGGCGCTGATCATGTCGGTCAACCCCGGCTTCGGCGGGCAAAAATACATCCCGTCCTCCACTGCAAAGATCCGCCGCCTGCGCGAGATGCTGGATTCCGTCGGCTCGAATGCCTGGCTGGAAGTGGACGGCGGGATCAAGCCCGCCAATGCAAACGAGGTCGTGGAAGCCGGGGCTGACGTACTTGTCGCGGGAAGCGCCGTATTCGACCGTGCAAACACAGTCGCTGCAAATGCAGCCGCCTTGAGAGCGGCAATCCGTACGAACGTCAACACCAGGCTTGAAGCCTGACGGGATTGATCGGGATACCCTCTTTTTGCATCCCATCCGCCCCAGCCGTGAAAAAATCGAAAATGGAGCGGGCGAATAAATAACAAGCGGGACTCCAGGTTTTGGAATCCCGCTTGCGTTTTGGGAGGGATTGATATTAGTCCGCCGCGGTGACCGCCTCGTCAAGGACCTCGGTTTCCGCCATCGGCGGTTTGAAGATCAGGAAGACGGCGTTGATGATGATGCCCAGCACAGCCGCGGTTGCAATGGCGGGCAGACCGCTGGGGAAGAGTCCCTGCAGGATCGGGATGGGCAGGAAGCCGCCCTCATACCCGATGTTGCCTCCGATGCCAACCACCATGATGGTTGCGCCAACGGCAAGGTTGCGCGGATCGAACATGCTGACCTTGTGTTCCTGCATCAACGCGATACCCTGCATGCCGATCACGCCAAACAGGTAGATCGCCAGCCCGCCGCTGACTGCCAGGGGAACGGTTTGCACGAGCCCGGCAAGTTTGCCGACAAACCCAAGCAGGATGGCGATGACGCCTGCCGCCACCAGCGCGGGTCCGGAATAGTTGCGGGTGATCGCCATGAGCGAGTTGTTTTCACCGTAGTTCGTCCCAGCTGTCGCGCCAAGCAAACCCTTCAACGTGTCGTCCATGCCGTCAAGAATCAGGTTGAAGCCGATGTTCTTGTCCAGTTCGTACGTTTCGCGCCCCGTGTCCCTGGCAAAGCGGTCCACGTACAGGCTGATCTGGTACAGATGCGCGGTGGATTCGGGGATGGTGGCAATCGCCATCACGGAGATGCTGAAGATGGCTGTGCCGACCAGCGCGCCGCTGAAACTGGGGAAGGTGAAATGCGGCACGGCAAACCACCAGGAATCGGCAGGGCGACACGCACGGTAATGTCGGTGGCGTGATGCAGATAAATTTGCGTCCCCTTTGGGCGTTCTGCGGCAAGTTTCTTGAGATTCTTCCCGTGCTCTTTTTCGAGCGAGATCAACACGCCTTCGATGTGCTTGCAGGTGCCGATGAGATTGTTTTTGTAATCGGGCAGGTGCAGGAATTTTGCAGTTCGTCCAGCGAGCGGATTTCCACGCGGTAGGATTTTTTGGAAACCGAACTGACTTCAAATAAACTAAAAACGGGATGACTGCCTTTGTTGGCAATCTTGAGAATTTCCGCGCGGGCGCGTTCGCGTCGGCGT
>JAUXWL010000146.1 GCA_030680155.1 Anaerolineales bacterium | reverse complement strand
TCCCTGGCGGAAACTTTATAAGGTAACTGACGTTGCGCAGTACCGCGACATTCATGTCGCGAGTTTTACGGGATAAATCTCGCGCTGCTGTGTAACATCAGTAAGGAAATTTATAAATGTTGAAAAATACCAGCCCAAAATTCTTGTTGATCTTGATTGCCATTATTCAACTCTTTGACATCCTGATCCACGCCGCCACAGACCAATTGGAGTTCCTGCGGGTGACGTCGAATCTTGTTATCTTGTTGTGGCTGGCGGCGGTCTTCTCAGGTAAATTCGACGCGAAAGCGTTGCCAACTGCCGTCGGCTCCATCGGGTTGTATCTCATCCTCAATATGATCTTCCTTGCCCGTGAGGGCATGAACAATTCCGCTCAAGGCGGGGAGCCGCGCGTCACACTGTTCGTGCTGGTACTTCTGACGGTAATATTGTCAACAGCGCTGGCGTACAGACGCAGCAATAGCCGTTCATCCTGACATCCCAAAATAAAAAGAGACTGCCGACAAGCAGTCTCTTTTCTCGTTACTCGTCACTTATTCCTTTTTACTTGCTCTCCTGCTCTTTCGCGTCTTTCCTCGCCCGTAACCAGCCGTTTAAACTGTATTTCACGATCCGTTCCTGCCCTGCGAACAATTTCACCAAATTCGGGCGCAGCGCCCAGATGAGCAGGATCAACGCGCCAACGCCGTACCAGACATCCACCCAGGGCATCAGTCCCAGCCAGGCGCGGATGGCGAAGATGATGATGGCGAAAAACGCCACTGCTATCGTGGTGATGGACGCAATGCCAACCGTGAAGAAGGTCAACATGCCGAGCGGCAGAATAATGAGAATGGAGGCGGGCCACAGTCCCATGGCGCCGCCCACGGATGGCGCTCCACCCGCGCCGCCACGCAAGCGGATAATCCTGCCGTTTTCGTCACGTTCGGGCAAAAAGAGCGAATGGTTATGTCCAAGAATGGCGGCCAGCGGAGCCAGTACATGCACCCAATGGTCAGGCGTAACTTGCTGTGCCACCCACACCGCCCCAAAGCCTTTGAAAATATCGAGCATGGCTGTTGCGAAACCCGCCCAAAAGCCAGCGGCGCGCATGGCGTTCGTGCCGCCGGTCCTGCCGCTTTCCACCTCGCGGATATCTTTTCCTGTCTTCAATTTCACGATCAACAAGCCAAATGGGATCGAACCAAATACATACGCCAGAAAGATAACCGCAAGGTCAAGTACAGTTTGCATCAAAACTCCTCCGATTTGAGTGTAACCATAAAACACGCGAAGTCAAATATGGTTGCTTGGTTAGGTCACTTGTAAAGCCACTTCGCGAACCAAGCCGCTTTCGATCCAAAATCCGTTGGCGCGCCACTCGCCATCCACGCGGGCAAGGATCACGTAAGTCACTGCATAGGCGGCCTCCGCGATGTCAGTTGGAGAGACAGTTTCAGGTCCGGTTGGATGCGAGTGGAAGATGCCGAGTAGGTCCATGCCATTGGATTCGATCCACTCGAAGGCCTGCAACTGCTCGATTGGATCCATTACGTATCGCACCGGACTTTGCGCCTGATTCTGCACGAAGAAAATTTTCTGCACCTGTGAGTCCCGCCCCGCCAACAGACCGCACGACTCGAGCGGCGCATGAGAATTGACATACGCCGTCATTTCCTGTAGTTGTTCTTTTGAAAGAATGAGGGATTGCATTGCTATAAAAAGAGCGCCGAAACCCACGCCAGCCCCACCACAATGGCCGGACTCACCACCGCGCGGCGCAGGGGGATATTTTCTGCGAGACTGACGGAAAGCATCGTCAACGCATACAACGGACCTGTGAGCGCCAGCCCGAATTGGATCGGCGAAAGCGGCCAGTAATGCAAGCCCGCGCCAATCTGCGCGCATACGATGCCGATGCCAAACGCCCATGGAAAATCCCAGCGGTCGGCGCCGTCGAGGTGCAGGATGCGCAGGCTGATCAAACCTGCCACAATGAAAATGGAAGGGATCAGCAGGAACATACGCACGCCTGAAAATCGGAGCGAAGCCGCAAGGATGAAAAACAACGCGTACGCCAGCGCCGTCAGCCCGGCGCGGGCAAAGGCATACGACGGAGCCGACGGGTTGATGGTGACATACTCCGCCACGAAAACGCTCAAGAGCAACAGCGCGCCGAAGGCAAACCCGGCCCACCACGAGGGACTATCCGCCAGCAGCCCGAGCGGCGCACCGATCACAAAGGCGGTCAGGGTCGGCAGCATGATGTGCTCGCGGGGCGATTTATTGCCCAAAGCGGGGTGGTCGTGCGTCAGCCAGAACATGCCGGCGGCGGTCAATGCGGCGGCGGCCAGGGTCATGAACGTGCCGAGGGTGAGGGGAAAGGCAAAATAAAAGCCGGGCAGGCTCAGGCTGAGCGTGAGGCGCGGCGTCTGGATAAGGCGGGTCATCGCAAATGCCAGCAGCACAGAGGCGGTCAAAACTCCCACGCGGTCTGTTGATGGCAGATAAGAACGGTTCTCCTGCATGAAGAGATTGTACCTGTGCGCCCGCGTGAACGCAAGCAGGGGTATGGTAGAATTAATCGGTTATGGAAGTAACTCGTTTGGAAAACCTTCCCCCGCCTCCGGGCATCATCAACTCGATCCGCGCAGGATTCGATACAATCGCCTCTCACATCACGGCGATCCTCCTGCCGCTTCTGTTGAATTTGCTTATGTGGCTGGGGCCGCGCCTGCGGATGGATGAGTTCTTCAACTCCCTTGAGGATGGCATGGTTGCCATCTGGCGTAACGGCGGTATTCCTTCAGAGGATATCCAACGCGTGCTGGATTGGTACGAGACGACCATCCCCGCCATCAACCTGTTCTGGCTGGTGCGCACGCTTCCTGTGGGGATCTCGAACCTGCTTCTGTCCAACGGAACTGATTCCACGCCGATGGGGGATCCTGCCATTTGGCAGGTGAGCGGCATCAGTCTGCCAGGCTGGATTCTTCTGCTGACATTCATCGGCTGGGTCGGCGGCGCGCTTTACTTCCGCAGTGTGGCATGGATCGTAACTGTGGAAAAAGAAAAATCCGTTCGCACCTACAATGCCATTCTACAAACGGTTCTGCTCTCGATCCTGTTTGGGATCATCCTCTTTGTCATCGGAATGCCGCTCCTGCTGGTGCTTTTCCTGCTGGCACAGTTGAACGCCTTTGTTGCCAACCTGTTCGTGTTGTTTCTCAGTCTGGGTTCGGTATGGGTGATCGTGCCGTTGTTCTTCTGGTCGCACGGCATATTTTTGGACAGGCAGAACGTGTTCGCTTCGATGCTGAGCAGCATCCAGTTGACGCGCTTCACGCTGCCCACCAGCAGCCTGTTCGTGCTGACGGTGTTCCTGCTCGCCTACGGATTGAACTTCCTCTGGCGCATTCCCACCGAAGATTCATGGCTGACCCTGTTCGGGATCTTCGGACATTCCTTTGTCACCACTGCCTTGCTGGCTGGCAGTTTCATTTATTACCGTGATATGAAAGCCTGGCTGAAGGACGTGCTTGAAAAACTGCGTCCGGTCAACTCTGTCCATCAGGCGTAGCACTTAGTTTCTATCCGAAAAATCGGAGTGCAGACTTTAGTCTGCCTTGTCATTGCGGACTAAAGTCCGCACTCCGTAAATATTCGGATAGGTTCTTATCTAAAAGACTTAATTAATACCTGGAGGTCCTTGTGGCTGAAAAGAAAAACGAAACAAATTATGATGTAAGTTCCATTCAAGCGCTGGAAGGTATCGAGCATGTCCGCAAGCGCCCCGGTATGTACGTGGGCGGTACCGACATCAAGGCTCTGCACCATCTCGTGTACGAAGTGGTGGACAATGCCATCGATGAAGCGTTGGGCGGTTTTTGCACCCGCATCAATGTGACCATTCATGCCGATAGCAGCGTGACTGTGGAAGATAACGGACGCGGTATCCCTGTCGGCCCGCACCCTGCCAAGAAGGATGCCAATGGCAAGCCGATGGAAACCGTGGATGTGGTCATGACGGTGATCGGCGCAGGCGGTAAATTTGGCGGCGGCGGCTACAAGGTCTCCGGCGGTTTGCATGGTGTGGGTGTCAGCGCTGTGAACGCCCTCTCCGAGTGGACCATCACCGAGATCAGGCGTGACGGCAAGCACTGGCGTCAGGAATACAAGCGCGGCGTGCCACAAGGCTCCATCAAACAGATCGGCAAAGTGGATAAGGGCATTTCCGGCACGACGCAGACCTTCAAGTTCGACAAGGTCATCTTCACCGAAGATATTGACTATCGCTTCGATACACTCGTGCAACGCTTTCGCGAAATGGCATTTGTCACCCGCGGGGTCACACTCAAGTTCGTGGATGAACGCGCCGACCACGAAATGACCTTCTACTTTGAAGGCGGCATCACTTCGTTTGTCCGCTATTTGAACCGCAACCGCGAAAACCTGCACCCTGTCATGTACGTTGACAAGGAAATGGAAAACATCGGCATTGAAGCCGCCATCCAGTACACCGATGCGTACACCGAATCTGTGTACTCGTTTGCGAACACCATCAACACCATTGACGGTGGTACGCACCTGACCGGTCTGCGCTCCTCGCTGACCCGCGTCATCAATGACTATGCCCGCAAGAACGGCTTGCTCAAGGATGCCGACCCGAACTTCTCCGGTGACGATACCCGCGAAGGTCTGACCGCCATCGTGTCGGTCAAACACCCGGGCCCGCAGTTTGAGTCGCAGACCAAGGTCAAACTGATGAACCCCGAAGTGCAGACCTACGTCACCCAGGTGGTTGGCGAGGCCTTTAGCACGTTCTTGGAGGAGAATCCACAAGCAGCGAAGGCAATTGTCTCTAAATGCCTCACCTCTGCTCGGGCGCGTGATGCGGCGCGCAAGGCGCGTGATCTCGTCATCCGCAAATCTGCCTTGGAGTCGCTGACCCTGCCCGGTAAACTGGCGGACTGCTCCGAGCGCGATACATCCAAGACCGAGCTTTATATCGTGGAAGGTGACTCGGCAGGCGGCTCTGCCAAACAGGGGCGTGACCGTCACTTTCAGGCCATCTTGCCGCTGCGCGGTAAGATCCTCAACACCGAGCGCGCGCGCCTCGACAAGATTCTTGGCAATAACGAAGTCAAGTCGCTCATCTCTGCCTTGGGGACGGGGATCGGCGATAACTTCTCTCTCGAAGGCCTGCGCTACGGACGCATCATCATCATGACCGATGCAGACGTGGACGGCAGTCACATCCGCACATTGCTGCTGACGTTCTTCTTCCGTTACATGCCGCAATTGATCGACGACGGTCATCTCTACATTGCCCAGCCGCCGCTCTACCGCATCGCGCACAAGAACAACGTCAGGTATGTGTACAGCGATAAGGAAAAGGACAAAGCCATCAAGGAATTTGGCGAGAAGTCCAGCCTTCAGCGTTACAAAGGTCTCGGTGAAATGAACCCCGACCAGTTGTGGGATACCACCATGGATCCTGCCCATCGCACGCTGCTGCTCGTCACCGTGGACGACGCCGCCGAAGCCGACCGCACCTTCGACATGCTGATGGGCGACGCCGTGGACCCGCGCAAGAAATTCATCCAAACCCACGCCAAAAGCGTGCGGAATTTGGACGTTTAGCCGCGAATCCGACGGCGAAGCAATTTCAACAGGAGCTCACCTGCGAGTTATTCGGGGTGAGTTTTTGTTTCCGCAAATAAGGAGAGACCATGACCATCGCCTATCGCATCGGCACGCTGGATGACTCATTCGCCGCATTCCAGGTCTTCCTCAAATCCATCATGGACTACGGCGAGCGGATGAATGTGCAAGCCATCACCGGCGGAAACGACCCTGAGATGCTTGATTCCATTTGGGAGAAACGCAAGCCGCTGTTCGATTTCCTTGCGAAGTCCGCTTCGCAATTTTGGCTGGCGGAAAAAGACGGCGAGATCGTCGGCTATGCGCGCACCGTCGAACATGACGGTCTTCAGGAGTTGACCGAGTTCTTCGTAGCGCCGGGACAACAATCGGCGGGGGTCGGAAGCGGGTTGTTATCCCGCGCCTTTGCCGATCACGGCGCGCCGTATCGCACCATCATCGCCCTGCTGGATGAGCGTGCGCTATCCCGTTACCTGAAAGCGGGTGTGTATGGGCGGTTCATGTTCAAGTATTTCTATCGCAAAGCCGAAACCGTGACCGTGAAAACTGACCTGCTGATCGAGCCGCTAAATTTGAACGAGCATTTTGAAACCATTCACCGCATCGACCATGAGATTGTCAACCACACCCGCGCGGACATTCATCACTGGCTTGCCAGTGTGCGCGACGGATATGTGTACAAACGCGGCGGGGAGGTGGTGGGCTATGGTTACGTCGGCGGCAGCCACGGACCGTTCGCCGTGCTGGACGATGACGATTTCCCCGCTGTGCTGGCCCACGCCGAAAGCCTGATGGCAGAGAAAGGCGAAGACTTTGGCGTCTCTGTGCCGCTGGTCAACAAAAAGGCCATAGACTATTTGTTGATGCGAAAATACCAGATCGATTCGTTCTCCGCCATTTTGATGAGTAACGTCCCGTTCGGGAAGTTCGAAAATTATTTGAATTTCGCGCCGGAGTTCTTTTTGTAAGTCATCTCATAAAAAAGAAGGCGGCTAATTGCCGCCTTTCTGATTCTATGCCCTCGCTAGATTCATCTCTTTAGGCATTTGATCCCAAGTCCTGCCATCCAGTAATCTGCCTGCTTTCTTCTTTTGAACACCCCCCCATTGTTTGAAGAAGAAGGGGACTTTTGCCTTTACACACTGGTTTTTTATATCCACCACCCATTCCCTGTCGAGCGGACGCGCCCCAGGACCCGATTCGCCGCCAACAATGACCCAATTGATTCCCTTCAAGTTCATTTTAGGAATGGGACCCAAAAGTGGCTCAACGGACAGGAAC
>JAUXWL010000385.1 GCA_030680155.1 Anaerolineales bacterium | reverse complement strand
ATTTTGACCTTTCCCCGACGGAATCGGCAAGAGTACCATCTGGCGCAGGGGCAATCCTAAAAAAGCCTTGCGGCGTTGCGTCTTTGCGTTAAGGTTTGGCATCTTTGCCTTCTACACAATTTTAGATTTGGAATTGCTGGGTAGGACTTCATCTAAACGTGGTAGAAGTCTTTTGCCACGGATTAGCACAGATTATCACGGATGTTTGAATTCAATCTGCGAAAATTCGTGACAGCGTGCCCGTAGGGTAAATCCGTGGCAGAATCTTTGTGTTGCTACAGACTCCACGATTTACTGTGGCGATACCATTGCTCTGAAAAAGCGCAATTTGTACCCTACGGGCATGATATGACCGCGCTGGGTATAATTGCGCAAATTAATTACAGGAGACCCCATGACACAATTACAAGGCAGTGAGCGCGCGGCATACGTACAGGATATGTTTACAAAGATCGCCAAACGCTACGACCTTATGAATCGACTGATGACCGGCGGACAGGATATCCGCTGGAGGAAAATGGTCATCAACCTGGCGCGGCTCCACAACTCCGCCTCTCTGCTGGACCTTGGAACGGGCACCGGTGACCTGGCACGCGAGGCGCTCGGGCAGTTCCCCCAAGCCAAAGTCATCGCCGCGGATTTCACCTTGGAAATGATGCGCGTCGGACAGAAAACAAGTCCGCTTGATTTCTCCACAGCGGATGCGCTGCGCCTGCCGTTCAACGACTCGGCGTTCGACGCGGTTATCTCCGGTTTTCTCATGCGCAACGTCATTGACCTGAAACAAGCCCTGGCGGAACAATATCGCGTTCTGAAGAATGGCGGACGCATCGTTATTCTCGATACCACGCGCCCGAAGCGAAATATCCTTTCCCCGTTTATCTGGATTCACATGCACGTCATTATCCCCGCCCTCGGCAAATTATTGACAGGCGTCGGCGAGGCTTATCGTTATTTGCCTGAAACAACCGAGGGCTTTGTCACTGCCGAAGTGATGTCGGCTTACATGCTGGATGCAGGCTTCAAAAATGTTAACTTCCGCCGTCTTATGTTCGGGACGATTGCGATCCACTGGGCAGGGAAGTAGGGCAGGTATAATCACCTGAAACGTCTTTCATCGAATTGCCTAAAGGACAAGCCATGTTTGAATCCGCCGATGAGGAGTACTTGAATACCTTGTTTGATTACGCCCCAATATCCCTGTGGGAACAGGATTTCAGTCCCATAAAACGCCTGTTCGATGGGCTGCGTCAGAGCGGGGTCACATCTTTGGAAACCTATCTGGATGAGCGCCCGGATTTTGTCGAAAAATGTATGCTTTTCAATAACCTGCACAAGATTTTGCGCGATGAAATGGGCAGTCACTTTGCCAATGAACTCCTCGACTTGTGGAACGGCAAACTTGCCTACGAGCGGGAAGGCATCAACTACGCGCTGAGCGGCGAGCCTGTTAATATTCAACTTGATTTTCGAGTCATGCCCGGTCATGAATATGATTTTTCGTGGGCGCTGGTTGCCATTCAGGATGTCACCGCGCGCAAAAAAGCCGAGGACTATCTTCGGGTTGCGGAAGCGCTAAACGCTGCCTTTGATGCAAACCACGTTTGCGCCCGTATGGGCGGTGATGAGTTTGCCGTCATCATCGAGAATGAAAACGAATCAGATGCGATGGATTACATCAAGCAGCTCGAAGTCTTGATCGAACTCAACAACAAATACTATCGCGAACCCGAACTCAGTCTCTCGCTTGGGTTTGCCGTCAGCGCACCCGGTGTGAGTCTTGAAAAAGTTGTTGGCTTAGCTGACGATGCCATGTACCGCGACAAGAACGAACACCACCGCCGCCGCAAAGATGATCCCCAGGCTTGAACCTTCGCGCTTCACCGCGTCATCCTTGCAGGCTCACCCGCGCGGCGAACTTGTCATGCGCGTGTTGGCATCCGCTTTCCAGGCAGTTGAGCCTGGCGTGGCGGTAAGGAAATTCCTCGAAAAAAATCCTTTGCCTGCTGACAAAAGAATATTCGCGTTCGGATTGGGGAAAGCCGCCGCCGC
>JAUXWL010000384.1 GCA_030680155.1 Anaerolineales bacterium | reverse complement strand
GCGGGCTAATGTCCGGCCGATCTGGGCAACTTCCAGCGTGTGGGTGAGGCGGGTGCGGAAATGGTCGCCTTCGAAATTGATGAAGACCTGCGTCTTGTATTCCAACCGTCGAAAGGCGGTGGTGTGCAGGATGCGGTCGCGGTCTCGTTGGAAGGAGGTGCGATATTCAGGTTCGCTATCCAGGTAGGCGCGTCCTTTTGTGTCCCTGCTGCGCATTCCATAGGGCGCCAGGCTTTTGTCTTCGATCTCTTCAAGTTGTTGGCGTGTAAAAAACATAGTTGCCTTTGGATAAAAATGTCATTGCAACAGGATGTCCCAGGGTTGCAATGACTGCTTGTGGGGCGAGAGGGGGTCGAACCCTCACGTTGTTACCAACGACAGATTTTAAGTCTGTTGCGTCTGCCGATTCCGCCATCGCCCCAGTGGCTGTAATTCTACTATAAATTGGGACATGCGCCAATTCTGTAGTTATGGCCTACCTCTTCATTTTCACGCCTGCAATGATCCTGCCGTCGATGTAGATATTAGCGGCGGCATGTTTTTTTTTGCGATTCCTCTTGCGTGATTTCTTTTCCTGTTTGCGTTTGTTCTTTTCCTTTTTAACGGATTTCTTGATGGCAGTTCATCGCGCGGACGAGACCGCCGAAGCCAGGGTCTTTGGCTTTGAGCAGGGCGTGGAGTTCGCGCAGGGTGGAGCCGTCAGAGCGGTGGACGAAGAGATATATCTGCCACCGACGCGGCGCAGGAAGATCAGGCAGACCTGACAGGCGTTGCACTGAGCATGTCGAAGTGTTTTATCAAGTGTCGAGTCGATTCGGGTTCTATGAATCAAAGTCAAGCTGGTTGATGATGGTTCTGTGGAAACCTGTCAGGTCTTGGTGTTTCATGGATATATTTACTCTGGGTCGTTACCGTCCACGAATAAAATCACGAATAAGCGAATACGGGCAGGCATTCGCTTATTCGTGGACGTAATTCGTAAATGGTTGTTTCTGGATTTCATTTTAACTTGTCGTTTCCACGTACATTTCAGCGAAGTGTTCCATCAACAGGCGGTGGACGAAGATGTATCCGCCACCGACGCGGCGCAGGAAGATCAGGATTTTGATATTTGATGGATATATTTTACTTTGAAAAGAAAACTATTCTGCAGAATTGTAGGCGCTGGATATAAAAGTGTATAATTCACAGTAGAGACAACTGGAGGCAGTATGACAAACGCAACTTTATCCGCAAATGAAGCGCAATTGGTTCGCTCCGCTGAAAAAATCGTTTCACCTTTGATCCGCGAAGGTGTGTTCGATAATTTCGAGCGCGCCCTGTCTGCTTTGTTGTTGGATTATATTGACCGTCAGATCGCAGTGTACAAGAACAAAAACGATGAATTAGAAGCGCGTTACAAACAGAACTTCGATACGTTTTCCGCTTCGATCAAAAACACTGCCACGCCCGAACAAGAGGATGTTTGGATGGATTGGGAAACGGTGTTTGTTTTTCTCCGCAAATGGCAAACCGTCCGCGCCCAAGTGATCGAACATGGCGCTGCTTGATGACTTACTGGCACGGATGCGCGCCACACCTGAATTAAGTGATATTCAAATTGTCGAGAACGAAGCGGTGGATGACGAAACCTTTGTCTTCAAAATTCACGCTTCGATCCTTCCAAATTATCTGCAGATCCGCTTTTTAGCCGATAAAAATTTCGAACGCTATTCGTTTCAACTTTATAGCGACCATCCGCTTTTGAGATGGGATAACGCCCCGCATTATTCCGACCTACCCAATCCCCCGCATCATTTTCACGACCAGAATGGAAATGTCTCTCCTTCCACGCTGACAGGGAATTTACTGCTTGATTTCGATATTGTGATTGCCGAAATAAAGAAATTTATGAACCTCTAACTGGTTTTCCCTTTGACGTTGGGGTTTCCACGTACATTTCAGCGAAGTGTTCCATCAACAGACGGTGGACGAAGATATATCCGCCACCGACGCGGCGCAGGAAGATCAGGATTTTTTGTTTTCGCGGCGATATTTTATTTCCAAAATAAAATCGCCCCTACGGATTCGAATCCAATAGGAGCGAAAAGAAATTACTCGATGATCTTGTCGTATTCAGAGTGAATACCGATCCAAAACCACAGGATGCCTTGGTCAACGTCAACGCCTAATGCGCGATATTTCTTCCCCGCCCGAACAGACCAATATCTGCCCACCTTTTTCAAGTGCAGTGATGGGTGTTTGGAATCAGATTTGAGCAATTCAAAGTTTTTATCCGCCACCTTTTGAGTGGCTGACGGAAGTTTGTCGTAAAGTTCCCAAAATGACGGGCTGGCAAGATGCTTCATAACTCTCTGGCTTTGCCCGCGCGATAATCACTGATGGCTTGCTCCGCGAGTTTATCCAGTTTGCCAGATAAGGCGTCACGCTCGATTTGTTCATCCCATTCTTGCGCGTCAAATTCTTCGAACCACTCGCGCAAGCGGCTGTAATCCTGGGGTGATAATTGGGTAATGGCTTGTTCAATTTCTGTAATAGACATAAGAAACTCCTTGCTGTAAATCGCAGTATAGCATATTCTTTTCTGTTTAACTTGTCGTTTCCACGTACATTTCAGCGAAGTGTTCCATCAACAGGCGGTGGACGAAGATATATCCGCCACCGACGCGGCGCAGGAAGATCAGGTCAACGCAGTTTTCCGTGTCGCTTTTGAAGATGTTGAAGAATTTTTGGATGATGGTTTGGCTGACGGTATAGTTATCCCCGATAAAGACGTTGCTATCCCTCACATCTCCGCTGATGGAGATATTTTTGTTTTCAGAGGGGGGCGGGTTTCTTGTCGGTCAGCAATTCCAAATCTAAAATTGTGTAGAAGGCAAAGATGCCAAACCTTAACGCAAAGACGCAAGGCCGCAAGGCTTTTTTAGGATTGCCCCTGCGCCAGATGGTACTCTTGCCGATTCCGTCGAGGAAAGGTCAAAAT
>JAUXWL010000383.1 GCA_030680155.1 Anaerolineales bacterium | reverse complement strand
GATTTTGACCTTTCCTCGACGGAATCGGCAAGAGTACCATCTGGCGCAGGGGCAATCCTAAAAAAGCCTTGCGGCCTTGCGTCTTTGCGTTAAGGTTTGGCATCTTTGCCTTCTACACAATTTTAGATTTGGAATTGCTGATTTATCTTGCAAGACGCAACATAAATGTTGCGCTACTGCTATAATCCCCGCGGCATGACTCCCTCCCCCCGCTTGCTCCTCACCATTGACTATGAACCGTGGTTTGCGCTCTCCCGCAAACACGATTTTCAATCGCCCGAATCCCGCTGCTCACTTGATGAAGGGACCTCCCGTCAGGCACTTGACCCCATCCTCGAAATCCTTGGCGACCACAAAACCTCGTTTTATCTTGTCGGTGAAATGGTGGGATGGTATCCTGAACTCCCGGAAAAAATTCTGGGCGCAGGTCACGAAGTCGGCTTTCACTGCCACATCCACCGCAAACTAAACAGTGTCAAAGAAATCGAAAAAGACCTGATCGCCTCCGCCGACTGGCTGAAAAAATACAACGTACAGGGCTACCGCGCGCCCATGGTCAACACTGTCGAAGGTGTGTACCCGCTGCTTAAAAAATATGGGCTAACTTATAGTTCCTCACTCTACGCGCCAACAGGCACGGTCATCAACAAGGACGGCGTGCTTGAAATTCCTGTCAGCACCCTGCCGCTTCAAAAACGGAGGAGCCATTTCCACGCACCGCGCTACATGAGTCCTGAACTGCTCCTCCTCGGCGAATTTCCCTACGGCTCAAGTTTCACCAGCGGCGTATTTCCCCGCACCGTTTTCAGAATCATCGAACGCGCACTACAGTCAGGTAAAAGCCCCGTCATCTTTTTGCATCCCTACGAGATCGTCACGCCATCCCGTTTTACACAACGCCTCACCAACGACCTGTTCCGCAACCCGCTGTTGTATCCATTCACACTCAACAAATCCAATTTCCTCAAGAACCTGCTCAAACACTTTCCCACTTCCACCATGCAGGACTACATCAAAGAACTCCAATGAACATTCAACGAGTCAACTCTCTCGATTTTCCGTCCCTTGCGAACAAGCTGAGTTACATCGGCATTGACTCGTGGATAAATTTCATCCATGACATCTACGGGCATCCCATTCACCGCTTCGTCGTCACCGATGGAGGCAAACCACTTGGAGCGCTCTCGCTCGTCGAAGTCAAGCATCCCGTCTTCGGTCACTACCTTGCCACCGCGCCCTTCGGCAGTTATGGCGGATTCGCCTACGAACACGGCTCAGCCCGCGTTCTATTACTGGATGAAGCCCGCCGCCTCGCACAGGACATCAACGCCGAATACATTTCCCTGCGCTTTGAATCCGCCTCTTCCCCACCCGACGGCTGGGTACAACACCCCGTATATTCGTCCTACCTGATAGATTTGCCTGCCGATCCGAACGACTTGATGAAACGCTTCTCATCCGACCACCGCAATCACATCC
>JAUXWL010000382.1 GCA_030680155.1 Anaerolineales bacterium | reverse complement strand
CCCGTACGTTTATGTTGTGTTCGTAAATCAACCCCCTTAATTTTCTTCTTGGAGGAGAAAAACATGTTACGAAACCGTTTGTTTGTTTTGTTCGGCTTGCTGGTGATCGCCAGCATGGTACTTGCCGCCTGCGGTGGCGCTACACCTGCTGAACCTGCCGCCGGTGAACAGCCCGCCGCTAGTGAACAGCCTGCCGCCCCTGCCGAACCCAAGGTGATGGTTGCCTGTTTGGCTCAGGAACCTGGCACCCTGTATCTGTATAGCGAATCTGCGTTGGTCAAGACCTTCGTGCTTGATGCGCTCTATGACGCGACCTTCGATGCCCGCACCTACGACTACCAGCCCGTTCTTTACAACCTGTCCAAATTTGAAGACAGTGCCCAGAAGAATACCGTTGAAGTCGGCGTTGGCGATACCGTCTACGACGGTGATCTTGATGAATCTGTTGTGTTGGAGCCCGCACCTGAGGTTGAAGTTGGTATTGGTAATGAAGTGTATGACCTTGCCACAGAATCTTTGGTAACACTTGCAGTTGGATCTAAAGTTACACTGAAACAAAAAGAAGGTGATCCTCTGGAAATTGAAGTGAAAGAAGTGAAAGATGGAGTAGAAGAAGAGAAGTTCACAACACTTCAATTTATTAAGCTTAATCAAGCTGAAGGTGACCCTTTAGTTGTTTTTGTTGAAGAAGGCCAGAAGTACCCGGTCGTTCAGCTTGTGACCTCCCACACTCTTGCCGCCGGCGCGACCTGGGAAGACGGCACCCCCGTCACCACTGCTGATGTGATGTTCTCCTACGAAGTTGGCGCTTCCCCCGATACCCCAACTTCCAAGTACTTCTACGAGACCCAGACCCAGAAGGTCGAAGTTGTGGATGATTCCACCTACAGCTACTTCTTCATGCCTGGTTACACCAGCGGTACTTATTTCGTTGACGGTATGATCGCCCCGCTTCCCAAGCACGTTTATGGTGAAGGCGGCTCCAACCCGATGAGCCCCGCTGAAATGCTGGCTGACGAAGCTGTCAACCGTGATCCGCTTGCCTTCGGTCCGTTCAAACTCGTTGAATGGGTTGCCGGCGATCACATCACCGTTGAAAAGAATGACACCTACTGGCGCGCCAGCGAGGGTCTGCCCAAGATCGACACCCTGATCTACCGCTTCATCCCCAACACCAACCAGTTGATCGCTCAGCTGGCTTCCGGTGAGTGTGACTTCGGTACCCAGGACGCCGCGTTCGAAGGCTCCCTGCCCCTCATCCGCCAGTTCGAAGCCGAAGGCTTGATGGTTCCCCAGGTTGTTGCTGGGACCGTGTTCGAGCATCTTGACTTCAACACCACCCCGGTTGCGTCCTACACCGGCGCTGCCGCCTCCCTGAAGACCTCCAGCGGCGAAACCCTCTTTGCCACCAAGGAATTCCGCCAGGCGATTGCTTACTGTCTTGACCGCCAGGCCATTGTTGATTTCACCACCAACGGCGCGGCTGTTATTCAGAACACCTACACCGCTTCCGATCACCCGCTCTATGCTGGTGACGCCAATGTGACCCTCTACGAGTTCGATCCTGCAAAGGGTTTGGAAATCCTCGCTGGTCTTGGCTGGAGCGACACCGATGCTGACGGCGTCCTTGATAATGGCAGCGAAAAGCTGACCTTTGTCCACAGCACCCGCCAGAATGCGCTGCGCGAAAAGGTGACCCAGGTTGTCCAGGCTCAACTGAAGGATAACTGCAATATCGAAACCAAGATCGAGCTGTACGGTGGCGAATACTTTGGTGATGGACCAGATGGTTTAGTCTTTGGTCGCCAATACGACATGGGCGAATTCGCCTGGTTGACCGGCGTCGAACCCCCATGCAACCTGTACATCTCCTCCCAACTGCCGAGCGCTGATCTCGGTTGGGGCAACGCCAACAACGTCGGCTTCCAGAATGCTGACTTCGACGCTGCCTGCAATGCTGCAACCCAGGCGTTGGATGAAGCCACCAAGGCTGCCAAACATGCTGAAGCGCAAGCCATCTTCACCGAGTACCTGCCCAGCATCCCCTTGTTCGCCCGCGCCAAGATCCTCGTGACCCGCCCGAATGTTGTGGGTGTGGTGATGGATCCGACCGCCAACAGCGAATTCTGGAATGTCGAAAACTTCGACTTTGAGCAATAAGATTTTGTAAGGTTCGTAAAATGGAGGATGGCGGGGAACTGCCATCCTCCATTCTGGTTTTGGATTTATCGATAGCGCCTTTTTTATTCCCAAATCAATATCCGTCTGTTTGTTTTTTCTTGATTTCATAGGCACATGTTAAAAATTAAAAACTTCCATCCGCGACAATTTTGTGCAGGGTGACATAATTTTTTGATTAAGCGCATTTATTTTATTTCCCAGGCAGGAACGTAACACGATCTCTGGTTTGAAAGGTAACGGGCATGACAAATTATTTGATCCGCAGGTTTATACAAATGACTATGGTTGTGGTAGCCGCCTCCATGGCTATTTATTTTTTGCTCTGGCTGGCTCCGGGCGGCCCCCTGGATGAACTGAGAATGGCGGGACGGGGTGGTCGCGCCAATCAAGGCTTTACGGATGAGCAAATTCAGCGCATTGCAGAATATTTGGGGCTGCACCGTGGTCCCTTCTGGGGATATATTGCCTGGCTGACCGGTGAAGACTGGTTCGACTCGATCGGAAGAGACGATCTTCAAACTTCCACCTGCCGCGCTGCGCCAGCCACCTGCAGCACGGGGGTATTGCGCGGTGATTTCGGAACTTCCTGGAATATTGCGCGCGGCGCGCCAGTAGCGGATGTGCTTTTATCGCGCCTTCGGAATACGATGATCCTCATGCTTTCTGCAACTGTGTTGTCGCTGGTAATCGCCATTCCAATCGGTATTTTGTCCGCGGTCAAGCAATATTCACGGCTGGATTATTTTGTGACCAGCTTTTCCTTCTTCGGCACAGCCATGCCCGTCTTCTGGTTCGGTTTGATGATGATCATTCTTTTTGGGGGAAATCAATCGCCGCTGTACAAAGCCTTTGGATTCCCGTATCTGCCAACTGGAAACGTAATATTGGTCCGCCCTCCCTTGCCTGGCAGTTTGCTTGCCCTGCTGAACGCTACTCCAGGTTCATGGGTTGATATTGCTGTGCATGCCATCCTTCCGACCATGGTGTTATCCCTGCTCTACATGGCAGGGTGGAGTCGTTTCATGCGCTCTTCCATGCTGGAAGTGCTGCGTCAGGACTTTGTCCGTACGGCGCGCGCCAAGGGCTTGCGGGAACGAGTTGTTATCTTAAAACATGCCATGCGCAATGCGTTGATCCCCCTGATCACGATTGTCGTATTTCAAATACCTGGCGTTTTTGGCGGTGCGACCATCACAGAGACCGTGTTCAACTGGCCTGGCATGGGTTTCCTGTACGTCTATGCCCTGGCGGCAAGTGACTATCCCGTTGCAATGGCATTCCTGTTCATCAGCGCGGTTTTGGTCGTCATCGCATCCCTGCTGGGGGATATCCTCTATACGATTGTGGATCCCCGTATTCGTTTCAGTTAGTGTAAATTTGGAGACTATGTCACATGGCAGTTGCTGAACTTAAGTCTGAATCTCTGTCTACAATAAAAGAAGAACATTGGTTTACAATTATTGGCAGACGTTTCCTGCGGCATAAACTTGCTGTAGTGGGCATGATCATGGTGTTTATATTCCTCCTCATGGCGATTTTTGCCACGGTGATCGCCCCCTATGATCCCTATAAGCAGGGACTGGCTCCGTCCTATTCAAATCCCTCGCCGGAACATCTACTTGGCACGGATGAACTTGGCAGGGACGTATTCAGCCGCTTGTTATACGCTGCTCGAATCTCGTTGTTCGTTACTGTGCTGGTCAACTTTACAGCAGAGACCATTGGCGTGATCATGGGCGCGATTTCAGGGTATTTTGGCAAGTGGGTGGATTCGCTTATTCAGCGCGTGGTCGAATTCCTGTTGACGCTCCCCACACTCCCCCTGCTGCTCTTCTTTTCCGCCATCCTGCGTGGAACGACGATTCCGGGTTTACCGGATGAATGGTCCAAAGCCATTATCATTTCGTTCGTGTTGATCGCCTTTGGCTGGCTCGGTTCCACCCGTCTTGTGCGCGGTATGGTACTAAGCCTCCGCGAGCAGGATTTTGTGCAGGCGGCGCGCGCTTTGGGCGCCAGTGACTGGAAGATCATCACCCGCCACATGATTCCCAACTCGCTTGCTCCCGTTATTGTGAACCTGACCCTCGGTCTTGGTGGTGTGATCGTGCTGGAAGCCGCGCTTTCATTCCTTGGGTTTGGCATCACCCCGCCCGTACCCACCTGGGGTAATATGTTGCAAAATGTTCAGGAACGCATGTGGCAGCAGCCCTGGCTGGCGTTCTATCCCGGTTTATGCATCTTTTTGACATCCCTGTCCTTCAACTATATCGGTGACGGCTTGCGTGATGCTCTGGATCCACGCTTGAAACTTTAAGAGAATTGGAAGAGGTAAGAGATGAAAAGGTTGATTTTGTTAGTAATGGTTCTATTATTTATAGCTGTGGCGGGATTTGGTTGCAGGCCTGCTGAAGTTGTAGGCAAGACGGATGAACAGCTGGCTGCTTCCACTGCCGCTGCTCAGGAGAACATTGATGCGCTCCCCACAGATGTTCCCATTCACCCGCTGGCTGAAAAGCTTAAATTTGCCGCAGGGAACACCTATATTACCTATGAAGTCCCTGGTGATGTGGATACGATCGTTGAATATTACCGCACCGAACTGGCGGGGTTGGGTTGGGAAAAGAAGGGCAACAGCCCTGAAACTCCACTGGGTGGAGCTCTGAGTCTGCTGCGTTCAAAGCCGGACAAGAACATCTCTGTTACAATTCAGTCCATCCCCGAGAGTGAGTATGTCCGGGTGCTTATTACGGTCATATCTAAGTAGTTCCTTAACAACAGGATATCGCTCGTGAGCTACATGTCATCGCAGAGTTCGGGAAGAAATGCGTCAGTTCTGAACTTTATCATTACGATTGTCCTTGCGGTTTCATTTTTTGTTTATATCAGCCTGACGGCATATACAAAAGATGCGATGTGGTTCTACCCGGTATTTAATGGCGCCCCCGCCCTTGGCATAATTCGTTGTTATGGTGAGGAAGTGCCGCTCAAGCAAGACTCTGCGCATTTACAAACAATTGCTGGATTGGTGAATGGGCAAATTTCGGGTGATAAACGCTGGGATGAACTGAACCTGACCAATGAAACCTATCTGGATTATCAGACCAACAAGAATATGATGATCCTCGAACTCTATTATGATGAACCCCAGCGCGTCCACTCGCAGAGCCCTTTCTTTTCAGGGTTTGACACCCTCCTGATTCCCTTGGATGGGCGGCACTCGAATACGAATATTTTGTTCAACCTGGTACGCGGGAGACCAGGGGGCGGCTCATTTCATGTCGAAACTTTTGCTCCGGTTATAAGTTATATCGAGAGCAATGACCTGTGCAAGTTGAAATAAGATCATTTCATATCACAAGGAGAATTGAAGACCTGTGGCTGAGAATCAAAAACCCCTGCTTGAGGTAAAGAACCTCAAGACCTATTTCTACACAGAAGACGGTGTTGTCCATGCTGTGGATGGCGTCGATTTCCATGTCAACCCCGGTGAAGTGCTTGGTATCGTGGGTGAATCGGGCTGCGGAAAAAGTGTCACCTCCCTTTCCATCATGCGCCTGATCAGTGTGCCTGGCAAGATTATCGAAGGGGAAATTCTCTTCGATGGCAAAGACCTGGTCAAAGCCTCGGAAGAAGAAATGATGCAGGTGCGCGGCAACCGTATCTCCATGATCTTCCAACAGCCCCAATCTGCGCTGAACCCGGTCTTCAGGGCTGGGGATCAAATCTCCGAAGTATTGAACATCCATCAGGATTTTGGCAGGGAAGCGGGAAAGAAGCGCGCCGTTGAACTGCTCAAACTGGTCGGCATCCCTGAGCCGGAGAGCCGCGCTGAATCCTTCCCGCATGAGTTATCGGGCGGTATGGCGCAGCGTGTGATGATCGCCATGGCTCTTGCCTGTGTGCCCGACCTGCTTATTGCAGACGAACCCACCACCGCTCTCGATGTGACCATTCAAGCGCAAATTTTGGACCTGATGCGTGATATGAAGAACCAGTTGGGTTCCGCCATGATCCTCATCACCCACGATCTGGGTGTGATCGCTGAAATGGCAAACCGCGTTGCTGTAATGTACGCAGGTGAGATCGTTGAGCAATCTCCCGTTGTAGCCTTGTTCGATACTCCCCTTCACCCCTATACACAAGGCTTGATCGGCTCCATCCCTGTGCTGGGCGAGATTCGAGAACGATTGGAAGTCATCCCCGGCTCTGTGCCAAACCTGGTGAATTTGCCCACAGGCTGCCGCTTTGCCCCCCGTTGTAAGGCTCGCATTGAACATAACCTTTCGATTTGTACCGATAACCGCCCTGAACTCATTGAAGTTTCCGAAGGGCACAAGGTACGCTGCTGGCTCTACCAGGATGCCGAAGGGCATGTTGCTCCAATAAAATCTGGAAAGAAATCCTAAAAGAGACGAAATTGCCATGAATAACACGACAAAAAATCCACAGGAACAACCAGACTTATTGGTCGTCAAAAACCTGACAAAACATTTTCCGGTACGATCCGGTCTTCTTCAGCGCGTTACTGCCTGGGTCCAGGCAGTGGATAAGGTCAGCTTTGCTGTGAGGCGTGGGGAAACGCTTGGTATGGTGGGTGAGTCCGGCTGCGGTAAGACCACCGTTGGGCGCTCCATCCTGCGCCTGATCGAACCCACCTCCGGTGAAGTTTCCTTCGAAGGGCGGAATGTCCTTACAATGAGCAATAAGGAACTCAAGCCCCTGCGCCGCGACATGCAGATCATTTTCCAGGACCCCTACGCCTCCCTCAATCCCCGTATGCCAATTGGCGAGTCGGTGATGGAAGGTTTGCAGATCCATAAGATCGGCGCTCCCAAGGAACGCTGGGAAATTGCCATCAACATGCTCAAAAAAGTGGGACTTGAGGAATACCATGCCCGCCGTTACCCGCACGAATTCTCCGGTGGACAGCGCCAGCGCATCGGCATTGCCCGCGCTCTGGCCCTCAACCCCAAGTTCATCGTCTGCGATGAGCCGGTCTCTGCGTTGGACGTTTCCATCCAGTCACAGGTCTTGAACATCCTCAAGGATTTGCAAAAGGAATTTGGTCTCACCTATCTCTTCATCGCACACAACCTCAGCGTGGTCGAGCATATTTCCGACCGCGTGGCAGTGATGTACCTTGGCAAAATGGTGGAACTCACCGACCGCGAATCCCTCTACCGTGAACCCCTTCACCCCTACACACAGGCGCTGCTCTCCGCCATTCCCAAGCCGCACCCGGGCGTCGCGCGTGACCGCACCATCCTCAAAGGGGATGTGCCCAGCCCGCTCAACCCGCCGAAGGGCTGCCGCTTCCACACCCGCTGCCCGATTGCCGTGGAAAAATGCGCGGTGGACGAACCCGAGTTCAAGGAAATCCGCCCCGGACATTGGGCCGCTTGCTGGCTTGCAGAATAAATTAACCAACAAAAACATGACTCACCCCGAAATTAAGGTTTCGTGGGTGAGTTTGTTTTTAAGGGCAAATGGGACGCAGGTTTTCTTTTTCCCACTTTTAAATGCAGCAATTCCAAATCTAAAATTGTGTAGAAGGCAAAGATGCCAAACCTTAACGCAAAGACGCAAGGCCGCAAGGCTTTTTTAGGATTGCCCCTGCGCCAGATGGTACTCTTGCCGATTCCGTCGAGGAAAGGTCAAAAT
>JAUXWL010000380.1 GCA_030680155.1 Anaerolineales bacterium | reverse complement strand
ATTTTGACCTTTCCTCGACGGAATCGGCAAGAGTACCATCTGGCGCAGGGGCAATCCTAAAAAAGCCTTGCGGCGTTGCGTCTTTGCGTTAAGGTTTGGCATCTTTGCCTTCTACACAATTTTAGATTTGGAATTGCTGCTATGAAGCGAATGGATTGAAATTCGTATTATGGTCGTAGTAATCTTCCTGCTCGGCGCGTTTCAAGACATGGACGGTCCAATAGGTTAGCGGGGTCATCAGGATTTCCACGCCAGTTTTGAACAGGTAGTTGGTAAGCGTGAGCGTCAGGAACAAACTCCACGGGAAGACGCCGAAGGCAGTAGCCACCACTATGAACATGACCGTGTCCAGGAGTTGACCAATTAGGGTGCTGCCGATGGTGCGCGCCCACAGCCAGCGTCCGTTGGTGAGCACCTTCATTTTGGCGAGTGTGAACGAGTTGGAAAATTCTCCGAACCAGAATCCAGCCAGGCTTCCCAGTACAATGCCGCCGTTGCTCATCCCGCCCAGAATGGATTGGTAGGCCTCATCCCCTGCGTATTCACGCCAGGTGGATTCTCCGGGAAGATTCCCGATCACCCAAAAGACAAGCGCCGCCAACCCCATTGCAAAGAAGCCCGTCCAGATCACGCGGCGTGACCGTTTGTACCCGTACACTTCCGTGAGAATGTCACCGAAGATATATCCAATTGGGAATAACAGAGTCCCCGCATCGAACGCCAGTGGGACATTAAAAAGACTGAACCCCAGGTCCACGATCTTGGCAGAGGAGGCGATGTTGCTGGTCAACAGGACAGCGACAAATATGCCGAGGATGATGTCGAAGTATTTGTAATTTCTTGTGTTCAATGGTTATCGGAATTCCTTTATATATAAAGTTTCGTTATCTTGGGATGCCAAATGCCGTATCGAAGAACTGAACCATGCGAGTGGAGTATTCCTCCGCTATCACAACCGGACCATTGCAATGCGTGGCTTCGTCAATTACCCAGGCTTCGGCGTTCGGTCCCGCGATTTCCGCAAAACGGCGCGTGAACAAATCCGCTTCACTGCCAACGATGGGACGTTCCCTCCCGCCGCCCACAAACACGATCGGGCGCGGTGCGATATTCGGAAGCACATCAATCATGGGCGTGGGCGCTTCGATATTCAATTTGACCGTGTACAACCAGTCGATCAGGTAATTACTGCTGATAATTACAGCCATCAGCGGGTCTTTTGGCGCAGGCAGATCCTGTGCGCGGACAGGGGAATTACCATCGCCCCAGACGGCATCAATTTCAGGGTAGAGCGCGGCGCTGTACACGGCAATGTCCGCGCCGGTGGAACATCCCGCCGTGCCGATGTTTTCATCCGCCTTGCGTGAGTTAAGAAATTGGATGGCGGTTTTCACATCACGGGTATCCTCCCAACCATAGGAGCGATATTCGCCCGTACTTTCACCGCTGGCTCGTTCGTCGTACATCAAAACACCATAGCCGGCGTTTACAAGTTGCCGCGCGTGCCAGAGCATCCCGGTACGGTTGCCGCCATAGCCATGTAGCAAAATGATTGTCGCACCGTTCTGCGAAGGCGTGAACCAACCTGCCAATGTGATGCCGTCCTCGCTTTCAAATGTAACTTCTTCCACGTCAAAGCCGAGATCGGGCGGGCTGGTCACTTCGCTTGGGGCCGGGGCGGTTTCCATGAAAACGGACAGCAAGGTGCGTTCAATGGTAATAAAGACGGACAGCACAAGCAGGACTCCGAGTCCGAAGCCGAGCAGGCGGAGTACATATTTTGTGTAATGAGAAATTTTGCCTTGCAAGGTTTCAGGCAATTTTGGCTTCCCTGCTTTTTCCTTTGCCTTTGCCGTGCGCCACAGCTTGATGATAATCAAAGAAAATACAAACACGATGATCGTCAATTCCCCGATCATCCAGTAGAAATAGATGCTCATTTTTACCTCCTTGGCGTGACCACGCCGCCCTTCACATCCCAAATCTCTGCGTCACTGGCAAACTCAGGCGAGAACAAGGTTAAGTCCGTTGTTGTGAACAGAACTTGCTGGTTCTCCCCAACATACTTCAACAAGTCCGTGCGGCGGCTGGTGTCGAGTTCCGCCATCACTTCATCGAGCAGAATCACTGGCGTTTCGCCCGTGCGTTCCTTCATCCATTCCACCTCGGCGAGTTTCAACGCCAGCAGCGTCGTGCGGATCTGTCCGCGCGAGCCGTAATCACTTACGTCCGCTTTGTTGATGATGAACCGCAAGTCATCACGGTGCGGACCAATCGTCGTCACGCCGCGCGCGATCTCTTCGCTGCGAATCTCTTTCAGCCGCGCCAGAAATCCATCTTGAATTTCATTAAGTTCAAGCGAAGAGCGGTCAATGGCGGTGTCGAGTTTC